>CAYOHT010000120.1:0-6345 GCA_964403815.1 uncultured Cocleimonas sp. | reverse complement strand
ACTGCTACAAAGTCTTAATCGACCAGAGCTTTACAAGCTTAAAAAAAGCCTCGCATTTGCGGGGCTTTTTTATGTCAGACTATTTTAAATGGCTAAACCAATAACCAAATCCATAACATTTGTGCCTGTCGCACCTGTGGTTATCAAACTCTCTGTTTGCTTAAAGAAGCTATTGGAATCAGCGCGCCCAACAAACTCACTGGCTTTTAAGTTATGTTGCTCACCTTTTTGTACAGTTAAACCATCGACGATTGCCCCTGTTGCAGTCGTCATGCCATCTGACCCATCCGTGCCAGCTGCCAGTAAATGAACATTCTCAAAACCATCCATTTCAATCGCGGCAGCTAACGCTAAGTGCTGATTTCGCCCACCTTTACCTGCATTGGCGGGTAATTTTACCGTTGTTTCTCCACCCCAAATACACAGTATTCCTTTGTTTTCTTGCAAAGATTTCACACATTTCTTTGCCTCATAACTAGCATCACCTTGCAAAAATTCTGACATTATTTTCACTTTATAGCCCAGTGCTTGCGCTTTAACTGCCGCTGCTTTTTTTGCATCTTCTAAGCAGGCAATAATTTTCCAGTTAAAATTATCAGGTACTTTATTTGGAATATATTCACCTAGTTTTTCTAACCAATGCTGGGGAAGAAGCTCAGGCAAAGTATTTTCCTTAGCAGGAAATAATAAACCCGAACCAATGATCGCAGGATCATCATTCGGCACATCTGAAATCATCAAACAACTCACTTCACGTTCACTAATATGAGACCACACCCCCCCACTTTTACATGATGAAATATGACGACGCACTGTATTGATCTCATTGATAGGGTAGGCGTTTGCCAACAGATAATCCGTTAGTTTTTGCAGCTGTTTCAAATCCCAACCGTCTTTGAGAACTTCTACCAAGGCAGATGCACCGCCAGAAATCAGAAATAAGACAGGTTCTTTTTCAGGCAGATTTTCTAGATATTGAATCAGTGCCTTGCCTGCTTTTAAGCTATTTTCTTTGGGAATAGGATGATCAGATTCCAAGCAAGTCAAAACAGGGGTTTGTTGTAACAATTCAGACAAATGCCCATGTTTGGATATAACTAAGCCACTAATAATTCGCTCAGCAGGCACACCCTGCACCATCGAATCTGCCGCTTTACCAATGGCAACTATGTGGAACTTTTCAGGATACTCATTTGTAGCCAGTTCTTTTTTTACAGCGGTATTTCCAGCAACAGCATCTACGGCTGATTGAAATATATCTGTTAAATCCTGAGCGACTTTATCCACGACAACAAACAAACATACATATAGCAAACATCATGTAAAAGTGGGGGGGTGTGCTTTTCAATAACATATAAATATCACTTAAAACCACGCGCTAAATCATTTTGAATATCATCAATATCTTCAAGTCCTACCGACAATCTTAAAAGCCCATCAGAAATACTCGCATCATCACGTTGCTCTTGTGACAAACGACCATGCGTTGTAGATGCAGGGTGTGTGATAGTAGTTTTAGTATCACCGAGATTTGCCGTAATCGACAGCATTGTCAAATTATTCACAATATTCCATGCCGCATCTTTACCCCCTTTTACAACAAACGAAACAATACCGCCGAAGCCACTTTGCTGTTGTTTTGCCAGCGCATGTTGTGGGTGATCTTCAAGACCAGGATAATAAACCATCTCAATCTGATCTTGCTTTTGTAACCATCTTGCCAGCACCAATGCGTTCTCACAATGTGCTTTCATGCGTAGGCTCAACGTTTCTAAACCCTTGGTAAATACCCACGCATTAAACGGACTCATAGTAACGCCACCACTTCTAAGCACGGCAAATATTTCTTCACCAATCACCGATTTCTTGCCGACAATAGCGCCGCCCATGCAACGCCCTTGTCCATCAATATATTTGGTAGCTGAATGCACCACAATATCTGCACCCAGTGCTAAAGGCTTTT
Organism: uncultured Cocleimonas sp.; assembly: GCA_964403815.1. GTDB lineage: Bacteria > Pseudomonadota > Gammaproteobacteria > Thiotrichales > Thiotrichaceae > Cocleimonas. The sequence goes on along the minus strand of CAYOHT010000120.1, from coordinate 4,382 downwards.
GTAATGCGGGTGTGCAGAAGCAATTATCAATCACTAACAACGCATCATTGGCGTGGGAAATTTTTGATAGTGCTTTAATATCTACCAATTCGGTAATCGGGTTTGATGGTGTTTCTGCAAATAACAATTTGGTATTGGGTTTGATAGATGACTGCCACGCATCAAGATCAGAGAGATCAACAAAATCAAATTCAACACCAAACTTGCTCAGAATATTGGTGAACAATATCGTACTCGTGCCAAAAATAGAACGAGAACTCAGCACATGATCGCCCGCCTTCAACGTGCCGAGCATAACTGCCAAGATTGCCGACATGCCCGTTGATGTTGCCAAGCCCATCTCGCCACCTTCAAGCGCCGCTAAACGATCTTGAAAACACGAAACCGTCGGATTAGAAACACGCGTATAAAAATGCGCCTCTTCTTCGCCCGAAAAACGCGCAGCAGCCTCTTCCGCGCTTTTAAAAATAAAGCTCGACGTAGGGTAAATCGCTTCAGAATGCTCCTGAAAATTACTGCGTACTTGCCCTGCCCGAATGGCTAGCGTGTCGAAGTTAAAATCATCCATTTTATAATTCTCTTTGATTATCTATATTTTCGCAGGCACAAAAAAACCCGCTAAAAAGTCTAAGGCGGGGTTTAAGAATTCTATTTACCACGCTTTAGCAATACTTATAAAGCGCCTGCAAGCTGTTCTGTTTAAAGTCAAATCGGCGCGTTTAAATCACTATAGTACAAAGTTGGTAGTGTCGTCAATTCAGTCCGATAACCGCCCTAGCAAAAAATCTGTAGTTTCTTCCTCTGGCACTTTTTCAAAATAGTCGGTTTGCAAGTCTCTATATTCATAAACCCCTGCCGAAATGCTACGGCTAGAAATAACAACGCGATGCGGTATTTTTAAAAACTCGATTACTTCAAATTTATTTTTCGGCTTCTTATCTCTATCGTCAACCAGCACACTAAAACCTTTATTCGTTAAGCTTTTATATAGTGCATCTGTGGCTATTTTTACATTTAAAAAAGTATTTGGTTGCATTGGCACTAATGCTATTTGGAAGCCTGACTGTTCCTCAACTTTATGCCGCAATTCTTTTATATTGGTTTTAGATAAATACAAGATTACATACCAAGTTATAAGACGTTAAGAATCATTTTAAAAGCCGTTCTGCCGAGCTGAAGTTTATCCTGAGCATGGTCGATAGAAGCACACCCCCCCACTTTTACATGATGGTTTCAGCGTCCGCGCCATTTATCCATCTGCCGGCGCTCTTTCTTATTCGGTTTTTTATCAGGCTGCTGCACGCTTGCGCTGTTCATCTTTCGCATTTCGCGTTCATTTTCTCTGGCTTTGATGCTTTCTTCGCTTTCTTGATACAACAGCTGCGCTTCTTTCGCAGGGCGACGTTTGTCGTTTAGTGCGATGACTTCTACGTAGTAGCGATAATTTTCGCGGGTGATGTTTAGCGCGTCGCCTATTTGAATATTACGTGATGGTTTGGTGCGCGCGCCATTGAGATGCACCTTGCCGCCGCTGATGGCATCCGCCGCATTTTTGCGTGTTTTAAAAAAGCGCGATGCCCATAGCCATTTATCTAGGCGAACTGATTCCATTTCTTTTTTCATTATTTTACTTTAATGGCCATGTGACGATATGCTCTTCCAGGTATTCTTCATCCACATCTTTCTCAAAAACTACTCTGCCTAGCACCGAGTTTCCTGTTTTATGAATGGTTTTCTTATTACCCGAAACAAGGTGATGCCATTTCGCCAAGCCACGCCCTTCCATAATTCTGCGATAAGCGCAGCTGGGTGGCATCCACTCTATTGTATCTAAATTATCTTGTGTTAAACGCAAACAAGTGGGCACAAGCGTTTCTCGATTCCAATAGTCAGCACACCCCCCCACTTTTACATCAAACAAGTTACAGATGATATTGGTGTAATAAACAGAGCTATCATCCTCATCTTCAAGTTTTGTCAGGCAGCATTTTCCACAATGGTCGCAGAGACTTTCCCACTCTTCTCTGCTCATTTCAGTCAATTTTTTATCTTTCCAGAATGACATAAAGATTACGGTTTTACCGTCACAACCTTGGTAGGCAAGGATTCTTTTAAACGTGCAAAATCTTTAGGCGCGGCATAATAAAAAATTTCCTTGCCGTCTTTATCCCACAATAAAGCCATGCCTTTTTTGGGGTACAGCCAGTATTGTGCGTTGTCATTCACTTGGGTTTTTTCTTGTGGTTCACCAAAGAACTTCATTTGTTTTAAGTCAAAATCAGCAACAGGCAAGTAGATCAAACGCCACACACGTAAATCATTTGCGACTTTGGTGCTTGCAATCGACAAGCTATATTTCCAATGGTTGCTCGGGGTTGATTCTCGATCCGCACTTGTTTCTTTCATTTGTTGAAACACATTTTTATCCGCTTCCATTTCGGCTATCAAACGCGCTTCTAACACACCGAATTTCTTTTTGCCAAAGCTGGCTTCTAAAAACAGATCGCCTTCAGGAGTTTCAAACAAAGCGGGTTCTGCAAGCAACCTTAATTTAAACATTAATTCTTTAAATGTCGTTTCACCAATATCAACACCCAAAACGTGAGTTGCACCCTTTGCGGTTGTGCTTACTTGCCAAGGCAAATTTGTCGCTGCGATGGCTTTATTCTCTTTATCATTACCTGATATAAACCAAAACAAGGCAGCTACCACAATACTGATGGCTAATACCGCTGTGAAAAAATTATTCATTGTTACTCTCAATACCGTCGTCTATGTGAACTATAATAACGTATTAAGTGTGTAGTTAAACTATCACATCAAAAATCTGTTAAACTCTGCGCCCCAATATCCAAAGAAGAACCCACCTACATGAGCAACAAGGAAACGATTACGCTTACCGATAACTCAACAGGAAAGTCCATTGAGTTGCCTATTCTGCGCCCCACTAATGGCACGCCGACGATTGATGTTCGTTCACTTTACAAACAGCTTGGCTACTTTACTTACGACCCTGGATTCTTATCGACGGCTAGTTGCCGAAGCTCTATCACCTATCTCAATGGCGAAAATGGACACTTGCAATACAGAGGCTACCCCATTGAACAATTGGCCGAGCACTGTACATTTATAGAAACTTGCTACCTTTTATTAGACGGCGAGCTGCCTAACAAGAAAGAACTCAAACAGTTCACCACCATCATCACTTGTCACACCATGTTGCACGAGGCACTCAAACGCTTTTTCACAGGCTTTCGCCGTGACGCTCATCCAATGGCGATTATGGTTGGCGTGGTTGGTGCGCTTTCTTCTTTTTATCATGACGATATTAATATTCACAATGCTGAACATCGCATGATTGCCGCGCATCAGTTAATTGCTAAAATGCCAACCATCTCTGCATGGAGTTATCGCTATGCCAACGGCTTGCCATTTACCTATCCCAAAAACGAGATGAGCTACACCGAAAACTTTTTACACATGATGTTTAGTATGCCAACCGAACCATACACGCCCGATCCATACTATGTAAAAGCGCTCGACTTAATTTTAATTTTACATGCTGATCATGAACAAAATGCTTCTACCTCAACCGTGCGCCTAACGGGTAGCTCGGAGGCGAATCCATTTGCTGCTGTTTCTGCGGGCATTGCGTCACTCTGGGGCCCAGCTCATGGGGGTGCAAACGAATCTGTTATTCGTATGCTGGTGGATATTGCCGAGTCAGATAACGATGTGCAATATTATATCGACCGCGCAAAAGACAAATCTAACAACTTCCGTCTAATGGGGTTTGGGCACCGTATTTATAAAAATCACGACCCGCGCGCTGTGATTATCCGCCAAACATGTCATGATTTATTAGAGCATCTTGGCAAAGGCAACGAGTATCAAGAGCTATTTGATACCGCGATGGAACTAGAACGCATTGCGCTGGAAGATGAGTATTTTGTCTCACGCCATCTTTACCCCAATGTAGACTTTTATTCTGGTATTATCTTATTAGCAATGGGAATTCCGCTGAATATGTTTACGGTGATTTTTGCAATGTCGCGCACCGTCGGCTGGATTTCACATTGGAATGAAATGGTACAAGATCCAGAATCACGCATTGGTCGTCCGCGCCAACTTTATAGTGGTGCATTGCCGCGTGATTATGTTGACCTTGATAAACGCTAATTTTTTGTAGACTTAAACTTAAAGGATAAATTATGACAGTTACTAATGCAGTAATGGCAATGACAGGCGCTATGGTTTTGCTCAGCGTTTTACTCACATGGAAAGTAAGCCCTCACTTTATGTGGCTGACGGTCTTTGTTGGTGCAAACTTATTACAATCAGCGTTTACTGGCTTCTGCCCAGCGGCGATGGTTTTCAAAAAG
>CAYOHT010000119.1:0-6382 GCA_964403815.1 uncultured Cocleimonas sp. | reverse complement strand
CTATTTAAAGTCGAAAAAAGTGAAGAGAAATAAATCATCATGTAAAAGTGGGGGGGTGTGCTTTTAAGAGCATTATCCCTTGCTTCAACCGCTACTCCGTCTTGCTTCGCAATACTATGCATACTTTTTGGCTCTTGGTGAGCCTTAAAAAGCAACACCCCCCCCACTTTTACAGGGTGTTTATGAATTCAGCCAGCAACTGTTTTCATTGAGAATAACTTGCCTGCTTTTAGTTTGATTACCACTGCCAGTAAGATCAACAAAGCCGCCCAAGCTATCACAGGTGGAACCATATCGTGGCTATGTGCAATTTGCGCTTGTACGTCAACATTCCAAAACCCTACAAGGTAATCCACAATAAAGCCTGTTAGCAATGCCACAACGCTAACACCTGTTAGATACGCAATCAGTGAGCGACGACCTAGTTCTTTCCCGATGACACCCAGTGTTGAGATATTGGTTGCAGGGCCCGCCATAAGGTAAACCATCGCTACACCTGGTGAAACTCCCGCTAATAATAAACCTGCCGCTATTGGGGTGGATGCGGTTGCACAAACGTACATAGGGATTCCTACCACTAACATAATCAACATAGCGGGTAAGCCACTGCCCCATTCTGCTAAGAAGGTTACAGGAATAAAGGTCTTAACTAGCGCCGCAAATACCAAACCAATCACTAGCCAAAACAATACTTTATCGAACAAATCTGTGAATGAATATACAATGCCATCCCATGATTTTTGCATAATGCCTGCGGGTTGTTTTGGTGCTTCTTCGGAAGATGATGAGCAACATGAGGTTGATGTTTCTTCAGTTACCGATTCCGTACTACAACAACTTGTCTCTGCCACTGTTTTTGGTGCCTCTGTACTACAACAGCTTGTTTCTTCAACTGGTTTTTCAGTACTGCAACATGAGATTTCTTCTACGACTTCCTCGGCTTTAGATTCTGTTTTAGAACTACAACAAGAAGTCTCCTCTGCTTTATCAACAATAACTTCTTCTTTATTAGTCGAACAACAACTCGCCTCTGCCTCACTTGCCATTGCAGAAACAGGCACATTATCTTCTGAGCGCCCAACCAATAGCCCTGCGGTAATTGCAGAGGTAATCGCCGCGATAGGACGAACTATCGCCATAAATGGACCAAGCAGCGCATAGGAAATACTCACAGAATCAATCCCTGTTTCTGGCGTTGAAACCAAAAATGAAATCGTCGCAGGTTTTGATGCTCCCGCACGGCGTAAACCTAGCGCCGCAGGAATCACCCCGCACGAACACAAAGGTAATGGCGCGCCTAATAAAGCCGCCTTTACAATGGGGGGCAAGCCGCTACCGCTTAAATGCTTTTGCAACAATGCCGTGGGGATTAATGACTTCATCAAACCACCAATCACCAAACCTAATACCAGCCACGGTGCAGCTTCTAAACTTAATGCTAATAAATTCTGTAAAAACTCAATCATCTTTATACTTCCCGTGCACCATCTAAGGCGTTTAATATAGTGCATGATGTGGCAGGTTCTGCCCCGCCACAACATGCATCTGTGATTTTATGTAATGCTTTACGCATCTTATCTAACTCATTAATCTTATTGTCTATTTGTTCTATTTTTTGTTCGGCTATTGTTTTCACATCACCGCAACTGTGCTGATCTCTTTCTACTCGCAAGGTCAACAGTTCAGAAATTTCATTTAACGAAAAACCTACATATTTTGCCTGCTTGATAAACCGTAATTGCTTTAAGGACTCATTATCATATTCACGATAGCCAGACTCCGTACGCGAAACAGGCTCTAATAAACCCTGCTTTTCGTAATAACGCAATGTCTCTACTTTAAAGCCTGTATTTTTTGATAATTCGCCGATTCGCATGATAATCATTTCAACCTTGATAATGAAAGTATAAACCCTATAGTAGACTACAGAGTCAATTATTAGTATGAACTTTTTTTCTAAGATTCCTATGCTAGACTCAATATACGTTTAATTAAATAATGATGATGGAGAAAAGCTTGTGGATGCAATTGATACAATAAAGATACTTGGAAGCCTATTAGGTAATGGCGCACTTTCTAAAGGTTCTGGCGGAAATGTTTTAGGTAGCATTTTAGGTTCAGCACTGGGTGGCGCGCAAAATCAACAGACTCAAGGCGGTGGCGCGTTGGGCGATATTCTAGGTGGACTAATCTCAGGTGGACAAAAAAATACCCAAGGCGGTAGCATGGGTGATCTCCTTGGCGGATTACTTGGCGGTGGCACAAGACAGCAACCACAAGCAGGTGGTGGATTAGGTGATTTACTCGGTAGCTTAATCGGCGGTGGACAAACTCAGCAACGACAAGCACCAGCAGGCGGTGGCATGGGCGATTTGCTCGGCAGTCTTCTTGGTGGCGGTCAACAGCAACAACAAAATAGTGGCATGGGCGGCGCAGGCGGATTAGGCGGACTACTGGGTGGCGCGCTCACAAAATATGCACAAGCTCAAAACGCGGATGCTCCAACTCATGGACACGACAACTGTGACCATTTACCTATGGGAATCGACAATGCACAAGCAACTGATCAAGCAACACTGATTATCCGTGCGATGATCAACGCGGCTAAATCAGACGGTAGTATTGACGAATCAGAGCAAGAAAAAGTCATCGGTAAGCTAGGTGATGTATCACAAGCAGAAGCTGATTTTGTACGCGCAGAGTTTCGTGCACCATTGGACGTTAATGGTTTTGTAAGAAGCATTCCTCGTGGCATGGAGCAACAAATCTACGCAGTATCATTAATGGCGATTGATTTGGATTCTAATAAAGAAGCACATTATTTAGACGAGCTAGCAAAAGGTCTGAATATTGATCACAGCATTGCGAATCAAATACATGAGCAACTTGGCGCGCCAGTTCTTTACTCTTAAGATAAGAAGCTAAGCAATTGATTAAAGCGGCTTTTTAGCCGCTTTTTTTATGAATATAAAACACACCCCCCCACTTTTACATGATAGTTCGTTAGTTTTTTAACGACTCCTAGAATTCATGCAAAACTACATGATGTTTTCTACAAAGGCCAAACCCATAACACAAGAGGAATTGTGATCACTACTATCATAATCTCCAAGGGAAAACCCATACGCCAATAATCCCCAAATTGATAGCCACCTGGCCCCATCACTAAAGTATTGGATTGATGACCGACGGGTGTTAAGAATGCACAAGACGCACCTACCGCCACCGTCATCAAATATGCATCAATATTTACATTCATAGTCTGCGCGGCGGCTACGGCTATTGGCGCCATAACCAATGCTGTCGCAGCATTATTCACCACACTCGATAGCAACATAGTCACGACTAATATTAATGTTAAGACTAAAACAGGCGAATCTGTGCCTACAAAACTTAGCATGGTGTCTGCTAGCCACAAGGTTGTTTTGGTGGTTTCTAGCGCATGCCCGACTGGAATCATCGCCGCTAATAATATAATTACCGCCCAATCAATCTGCTCATAAATTTCTCGTACACGAATAATACCTGTCAAAATATAAACCATCACCGCCAGAATAAACGCTATCGGCAGTGAAACTAAATTTGTCATCGCCAGAACAATTGCGCCTATAAAAACTGATATGGATATACCGACTTTTCGGCTTCTATCCAATTCAAGTGGTCGATTGGCAAGGGGTAGCAAACCAAGCTGGGTGAACTGTTCATCAATCGTTTCTTCATGTCCTTGCAATAATAGTACATCCCCTACTTTAAAAACCTGCTGGCGCAATCGCCTTACCACTTGCTCGCCTTCGCGCGCCAGCCCCACTAATGCAACGGAGCGCCCCGATAATCGCCTAAGGTAACGAATATCTCTTTCGACTAATGGGGAACCCTGTGTGATAACGCCTTCCATAAGCATGGTGGTGTGCTCATCTGGCGCTTCAAAAATATGCGTGGCGCTATTTAATAGCTCCAAACCACTTTTACTTAAAAAGGGTTGTATCTCAGTAGGGTCAGCGCGAATGATTAAAATATCATCGGCTTTAATTTTATAAGTTAAATTCTCATTGCGCGCATAACTGCTCGGCGTTGCCACGCCCAATATTTCAATACGGTCAGCGCCTTCGAACATCGGCAAATCTTTGAGACGCTTGCCAATATATTTACACCCTTCTGTAACCTGTATTTCGGTTAAGTAGTTGTGTAATTCAAAGAGGTTAAGTGAGGCATTTTTGGTCATTCGTCCTTTAGGAATCAAACGCCAACCGACAAGCACAATAAATAAAAGCCCAATGATAGCAACAGGCACACCTACAGGCGCAAAATCAAACATAGAATATTTTTCACCCATCACCTCAGCACGGTAAGCCGCAATAATAATATTGGGCGGAGTGCCTATCAGTGTCGTCAGCCCGCCTAAAATACTCCCAAAAGCCAGTGGCATTAATAAACGCGCTGGAGGAATATCATATTCTTTCGCCGCAGCCATCGTAATGGGCAACATCAGTGCCAACGCACCTACATTATTCATAAAGGCAGAAAGTACCGTGACTACAACCGTAAGTGTCGCTAAAAGACCCAGCGGGCCAAATGCAACACGTTTAATTTTCTCGGAAATCAACCCCACAACTCCCGCATTCTGCAAGCCCTGCGAAATAATCAACACCGCCGCGACCGTCACTACTGCAGGATGACCAAAACCACTAAACGCCTCAGACTCAGGAACAATTCCCAGCAAAACCGCGATAATTAAACTAAACATCGCCACCAAGTCGTAGCGCCAGCGGCTCCAAGCAAATAGCACGAGCGCAATTAATAATATACCGCTAATAAGGATTTGATCAGTTGTCATAAGCTAAGATTAGCCTATATTTCAACCTCACGCTGTTAAGTTTATTACCCTCACCTTAGCAGGGAGAGGGTAAAGAGAAGGTAGAAGTCAAACTAACTACAACATTCATATTTTCTACCACCCTCACCTTTGATATATAAAAGGGCTTTTCATTAGTTTGTAGCACTAGTATTAACCCTTATAGAATTTAATTTCGATTATTTTTAATTAAATTTCAAAACCGACGAACGGTTCAGTTTCGATTCAGCGAACATCCGTAGAATAGCCCACGACTTCAGACAAACAGCCACGAACGTAAAAATAATAATATGGCGGGCTAACAATAATAATAAGGTTTTTTTGGAGCCTAAATACCACCCAGTTGAAAGTAATTTCAACTGGGTATTTTTTTAACAGTTTTTATTAAAAATACAGGTATTTATCTTGCGTAAACATTCAAGCTTCAATAGAATGCACCGCGTTGCCGCAATAGCTCAGTTGGTAGAGCAACTGACTTGTAATCAGTAGGTCCCGAGTTCGACTCTTGGTTGCGGCACCATTATTCTTTTAGGGTTGAGAGTTCTCTCTCAGCCCTATTCCAATAGGCTTTCGCCACAAAACTATCTTAATGAAACCTATGCTTTTAATTGCCTTTTTGGTAATGAAATGGCGTATTGCGTTTTTATTTTCTATCGTTTCTATAAAACTCAGGCATAAAAAAGCCCCAGCATAATATTTCTTCAAAGGGAACATTGCTGAGGCTTTGGATAAAAAGAGAGGTAGATTTTCTCTTTTTATCTTTGAATCCTGATTCATTAATTATAGTGAAAAGGTAGATACAATGGAAGCTAACACGGAAAGTAATCCAAAAAAACAAAGTATAATTATCACAGTCTGCTCAACGAAAGGCGGCGTTGGGAAGACAACACTTGCAGCAAACCTTGGTGGTTTGTTAGCAGATCTTAGCCCTAATCATAAGGTACTGCTCATAGATGGGGACCTTCAGCCAACATTATCAGGCTATTACCCCATTCTTGAAAAGGCTGAACACGGTCTCGTTGAGTTAGTAAAAAGCACTGGTGATCCGCTAGATACAATCTCAAAAACCAATATTGATAATCTTGATATTGTCTTATCCAACGATCCCAACCGAGAACTACAGAACTGGATAATCAGCACACCTACTGGAAGATTGCAGTTCGCAGAGTCACTAAAAACCTTTCATTCTGAATATGATTTCATCATTATTGATTCTCAAGGTGCTGATGAACCTATCCAGCATGTAACCGTTCTTGCTGGCAATATACTCCTTTCCCCTATTTCTCCCGACATACTATCAAGCCAAGAGTTTCAACGTGGAACACTCGTAATGCTTGATAAAGTAGCACCCTTATGTGCCTATGCAGGAACTACACTGGGACAACTGTACGGTCTAATCTATAAAAAAGATCATACTAATGATGCAAAATTCATTACTGAAGAATTAGTTGATTTAACCTTTACAGAATCAAAATCGAGCTATGCCCGAATCTGGTGTATGAGTAGTTTTCATCAAGCGACTTTCTGATC
>CAYOHT010000118.1:0-6425 GCA_964403815.1 uncultured Cocleimonas sp. | reverse complement strand
CCTTTAAGCTTTAACACATCGCTAACCTGGGTTGGATCACGCGACCTTAGCGAATATGGGTATGGCGATCGTTTCAATGTTTTCAATGATAGTAATAATAATGGCACTGTAGAGGCGGGTGAACTTCAGGCAGCTAAAAGTACAGATGCCGATGCCTATTTTACCCTGGATGCTAGAGCGAAATACGCTATCAATAAAAATATAAGTGCCTATGTGGGTGGTACAAATCTTTTCGATACCACGCAGGCAGGAGACTCCGAAAGCCCATTGTTATGGGATGCTGATGGTGGTTATGATGTGGTTCATATGAATGCTCCGTTACGAGGTAGAACCATTTATAGTGGCATTAAGGTTAGTTTTTAATGTTTGGGTTCAGGGAAGTGGAAGTAAATAGAATGCGCTTAATTACGTTGCTTGGTTGTATTGCGTTACTTTCTTCTGGCTCATTGCTTGCAAGTGATTTGGATAAGGTAGAGAAAACAGTAAAAAGTGCTCTAGCTGGCTCAGCCCAATCGCAAAAAAAGATTGATGAATTGCATGATGCTGCACGTGATTTGGTTGCGGAGTTTAAGAGCAATTCAATTAGGGCTGAAAGTTTGGAAACGTATAACCGTCAACTTAAGGAGATGGTGACATCTCAAGATAAAGAGTTGAAAAGCCTTGTAGTTCAGCAATCTCGAGTTGAAGAAACAGGTCGGGGATTAAGTGTCCTTTTAGAGCGCATGGTTAAAACCTTGCAACGCTTCAGAGAGCTGGATTTACCTTTTTTACAAACGGAGCGAAACAGCAGAATAATAAACCTGGAAAAAATGCTCACACGTGCTGATATTAATCTCTCTGAGAAATACCGCAAAGTGATGGAAGCCTGGAAAATCGAAAGTGATTATGGCAACACGATTGAAACGTATCGAACAGGGTTACAATTAAGTGATGATAATTATCGAGTGGTTGATTATTTGCGTATTGGTAGAGTTGCTCTTTTTTATCAAACGCTTGATGGTAGGGAGTCGGGCCGTTGGAATGCGCAAAGCAAGCAATGGGAAGTCCTCGATAACAAATACCGTGTGTCAATCAAGCAGGGATTGGAGATTGCTCAAAAACGGGCGCAGCCTGAACTGCTTAATTTACCTATGCCAGTTGCACAGCCCGCAGGGAAAGAGGAGCAATCATGAAATCTAATGGAGTATTAATACTTCGACAAAACAATAAATTAAATCTTATCTTCATTTGTTCATTACTGCTTAGTTTGATGATAACGGCAAGTGTGAATGCTTCGCCAGCAAACGAGTTACGGAGTTTGCTCCAGGACGTTCGTCAACATAGTAAGCAGCAGGCAGAAAAGGATCGCCAGAGAGTTGCAACGTTTAAAACAGAAAAGGATAAACAACAACAGCAACTGCAGGCTTTAAATAGCAGGCTGATTCAAGCCGAAAGTGAAGGTAAATTGCTCGCTCAACAGTTTGAGGCAAATGAAACTGAACTGGCAAAGCTAGAAGCTCAGTTAAAGGAACAGTCAGGCGCAATGACCGAAGTAAGTAGTCTTGCGAGACAAACTGCTAGTGAGCTAGCGGGAGGCTTGGAAAATTCACTCGTCACGGCGCAATTTCCCACTCGTATCGTAGCGCTGAGAGAGATTGCAGCTGAGAAAGGTATCTCTTCACTTGAACAATTAGAGCTACTTTGGCACAGCATTCAACAAGAGATGACTGAGTCTGCTGCAAGCGTTAGTTTTCCCGCAGAAATTGTTAGTGCTAATGGTGAGAAACGCAATACGACGGTTTCCAGAATTGGAACGTTTACGGCTGTTGCCGATGGAAAATATCTACAATGGCTGCCAGAAACCCGCCAGCTATCTGAGCTAGTTCGTCAACCTGGTAGAGGGAATACAGCCGCTGTCATTAACTGGGAAAAAAGCAAAGAAGCTGTTGCTGATATTGCATTAGACCCAACGCGAGGATCTGTTTTGTCATTATTAACCCGTGTACCAAACTGGAAAGAGCGACTTTCTCAGGGTGGTGTTGTTGGCTATATTATTCTTGCTTTGGGCTTAATAGGGGTGATGATCGCAATTTGGAGACTTATCAGTCTAATTGCAATCAACCGTAAAATCAGAAAACAGATGGCTCAGACAGATAGTTTGAAGGGAGATAATCCACTGGGTCGCGTATTACAGTCTGTTGATATAGAAAAATCACCTTCAAAAGAGCATCTAGAAACAATGCTTGATGAAGCTATTATTCGCGAAACACCACCTCTGGAACGAGGAAAAACTGCAATTAAATTACTGGCTTCAATTGCTCCTATGCTAGGGCTGTTAGGCACGATTGTGGGGATGATTGCTACTTTTCAGTCAATTAGTCTTTTCGGTACCAGTGACCCAAGACTGATGGCCGATGGTATTTCACAAGCGCTGATGACTACCCTAATGGGGTTGGCAGTGGCTATTCCCTTGCTTCTTTTGTACTCGGTTATTGCTTCAAAAAGTCGGGCGTTAATTCAGATACTGGATGAACAAAGTGCAGGGCTAATTGCTCGTTCAATGGTCGGTACCAAGTAATGGCATGGTTTCAGGATAACTTACTGTTATTAATGAGCTTTCTGGAAAAGGGAGGCATTGTTGTTCAGGTGATTATGGTGTTGGCACTGGTGCTTTGGTTGATGATGCTTGAACGTACCTGGTTTCTCGTATTTGAAGCTAAAAAGCAGATGAAACTTGGTTTTCAAGGGTGGCGTAAGCTTGATCTTTCTAAGCAATGGCATTCTGTAATGATACGTGATTGTATGGTTTCAATGCTTAAAATACGGTTTTCAAGACGTTTAGCCGTGATCCGTAGCTTTATTGCGGTGATGCCTTTGTTGGGCTTGCTAGGTACCGTTAGTGGCATGATTCAGGTGTTCGATATTATGGCCGTGATGGGAACGGGGAATGCGAGAGCAATGGCCGCAGGGATTTCTAAAGCCACAATTCCTACTATGGCGGGTATCGTGGTTGCATTAACCAGTCTGTACTTTATTACCCGATTGGAATCACTTTCAAAAAGTTATACAGAAGAGTATCGCTTGATGTTGTTTCATAACGTCGAAGATATTAGTGAAATAACAGCTGTAAATCAGAAAAATAACAATGCCTCAAAAGCACAAGGAGACGACTATGCGACGGCGGTCTAGACGAGTCGATACGACTAGCGACGAAGCTGTTATTGATATGACTCCGATGATGGATATTGTCTTCATCATGCTGATTTTCTTTATTGTAACAACATCGTTCGTACGCGAGTCCGGAATTGAGATTAACCGTCCTTCGGCAAATACCTCGGAAAAGAAATCCAGTAGTAACATTATTGTGGCGATAAAGTCGAATGGTGAAGTTTGGATTGATAAGCGATCCATAGATATTAATGCGGTTAGGGCGCATGTTGAGAGATTACATGCTGAAAATCCACAGGGTACAGTCGTTATTGCAGCTGATAAAGAGTCACGAACTGGGGATATGATAAAGGTGTTGGATCAGGTTCGTGCAGCGGGTGTGATGGATGCAGCGATCGCTACTGAGGAGGGGGGGAACTAGTGTTTAGAGTGCTGTTGGTTTCTCCTGTCGCAGTATTGATTACACTCAGTTTGTTTTGGCTGATGAACTATTTAATCATTGTCAACAGACCTGATTTCAAAGGATTAAATTCTGCGAGTACGTTGGATTTTATTCGGCTAAAGCGAGAAGAGCAGGAAACCAAGATAAAAAAACGACCAGAACCGCCTAAAAAGGAAAAGCCACAGGATTTACCACCTCCAGCACCTGTTATGCAAATGGCCGCGCCAACACTACAACCACTGGCTCCTCCGGCGGTAATGGATATACCCACTATTGAAGTGGCACCTGTCAATGTGAAATTCGCACCGATGCTTAACAACGTCAAGATGTTAAAAGTGGCACCAAGGCCTGTTCAAGTAAAGCAACAAGCCATCGTTAGGAAAGCTAAACCACAAGCTAGATCACGCCCTCAACAAGCCGTGGTTAGCAAAAAACCCGCCAAACCGACTTCACAAGGTAAAGGTAAGGGATCGGGCTTGGCACCCTTGGTTAGGGTTGAGCCCCGTTATCCGGTTAGAGCAAGGCAGGATGGCATAGAGGGTTGGGTAAAACTTGGTTTTACCGTGAGCGCAAATGGATCAGTTAAGGATGTAAAGGTTATTAGTTCCAAGCCTCGCAAGGTGTTTGATAAGGCGGCTCGAAAAGCGCTTAAGCGCTGGAAATTCAAGGCAGCAGTTGTGAATGGAAAAGCAGTCGCGAGACGTGCGGAACAAGTCATGCAGTTTAAATTGAAATAAAAGATTAGGAGTTACAAGGAACATTATGAAAATAGTTCCTTGCAGGTTAAAAATGAAGATTAAGCAACTCATATTACTGGCAATTATAGCGATACAAACAACGGTTGTTGTTGCGCAGGAGAACCTGACTGTGCGTCCCTGGACTTTTGGAGAACTGGAAAAAATAGAAAAGAAAATAGAAAGTAAGGCCTATGGTCAGGCGCTGAATATTTTGCAAAGAGCATTACCTAAAGTTCAGGACGTTGCTTACGAAAAGGCTATTTTATTACGTACCTATGCTCAAATATTTGCCCTTAAAAATGATTATGCAAGTGCTTCCAAATACCTTAAGCAATGCATAGCTTTAAAAGCGTTGCCTGCCAATCAGCAGGCGGAAGCAAAACAAAATTTTATGCAGTTGCAAATGGCAATTACCGCTAAGAGAGCAAACCCGACCAAGAGAAGGTCAACTGATAAGAAGGCAAGTAAAAGGGTAAGCAAAAGGGTTAAAACTAATGTCGCTCAATTAGAGGCGATGGTTAAACGATCAAATTCAAAAAAACCAGATGATTGGATGCGAGTGGCTAATGCTTACACACAAAATAAGCAATATGGAAAGGCCATTGCCCCTCTGAAAAAAGCGATCAAATTATCTCGTGGAAACGTTCCACATAGTTGGCATAAGATGCTATTGGGGCTATATCAACATCAGAAAAATCATAAAGCAAGTATTAAGGTGCTTGAGAGGCTTCTAGTCTGGTTTCCTAAAGAAAAAAAATATTGGGAGCAGTTGGCGTTTACTCATCAGTATGTACAGGATTATCGGAGTTCTATTGCTGTTCATGAACTGCGGTTGAAGAAGGGTTATTTGGTTAAACCAACGCAACTCTTGAGTTTGGCTAGTCTCTATCTTCACGAAGGGTTACCGCAAAGAGCCGCAGAATTACTAGAAAAACAGATTAACTCGGGAAAATTAAAGAAGACTGTTAAAAATATGCAAATGCTGGGTAACGCGTGGGCACAGGCAAAGGAATATAAAAAGTCTGTAGATGCTTTGCAAACCGTGGCTATAGCTAGCAAAGATGGCAAGACTCACTTTCAAATGGGTCAAATGTTAATAGAAATCAGACAATGGAATAAAGCGCAGCAACAATTTCACTCAGCTTTACAGAAAGGCGGGATTGAAGCGGGGGATGCGTGGTTAATGATTAGTCACAGCTATCGTGAATTAAATAAGATAGAAAAGGCACGTCAGGCTCTCGTCAACGCGAGTAAATATAACAAAAGTAAGCAGACAGCATTGCAGTGGCTGAGCTACATGGATAAAGAAGGTTAGAAACATGTCGCGAAGCGATAATCAAGTAATAAGTTTGCTCCATTTTATACGATGTGGTTTTGCTTTTTTTAGCGTCAATGTTTTGCTGCTATCCACTCTACTTTTGTGTTGTTCTACCGCAATTGCTAGTGAAGAAGACTGGTTGTCCTTTGCACATAGGGATTTATCAGGAGGTAAGAAAGTTCAACTGGATAAATTCAGGGGAAAGCCTGTTGTGATCAGTTTTTTTGAACCCGATTGCCCGTGGTGTTTTAAACAGTTAAAAGTAATTAAAACGTTGCATCAAGGATGTGAATCTCAGTTTCAACCCATTGCCATGGGAATTAACGGAACAGCACCCAATCTAAGAAGTTTAATTGCACGAGCAAAACCAGGGTTTCCTGCACTGCAAGCCTCAAGTCGATTTATGGCTTCAATTGGTGGTGTTCCCGCTACTCCGGTCACTGTTTTAATTGGTAAAGACTCACGACTTTCCGGAGGTTGGCGAGGTTATCAGGATAAGGCTTTCTTAAGAGCAGCTTTTGAAAAGCTTGGAGTTTCATTGGCTTGCAATGGTTGAGCATACGTTGAACGTATCTGTTACAGCCAACCTTTGCCAACATTATCCACCCCGCCGATTAACCAATCCATGGGTATAAAAACATCGGTTCCCCAGTTAGGGCCATTTTGAAATGGGTTGTTAAGCGGAAAATGCCGTCTTCCTATATCAATACCATCGGTATCGGTGGGGATTAAGGCGACGGTGATACCAATTAGGTCGCCTTCTTTTTGTAAATTGTCAAAC
>CAYOHT010000117.1:3296-6434 GCA_964403815.1 uncultured Cocleimonas sp. | reverse complement strand
GACAGAAACTCTTCTAATAGGTTTAGGCTCTGCTTTTCTAGCCAAGCTCGCAACACGTACTCTATCCTCTTTCGCAACGGCAGGAACGCCATAATTCACATCAACTTCTTGCACAATATCTTTACGATATGTGTCCTCTTCATCCATGATGTACACTTTTAATTTACCTGTCCGTGCACGCATTGCATTTTCAGCAACTTGTGGCAATGGCTCTCCACTTAACACGGATACTCTAACGGCATTCGATGAGGCGCGACTCGACTTTATCTTTGAACAAGCACTTAAAGACACGACCATAAAAAATACTAAAAACAAGCGCACAGCTGAAAATGTTTTATATTGATTATTCATAATAATTACCTTGTCCTAATGCCTTTAATCGTATCTGCAAAAGATCTATCACTTATTACATATCCATAAGTACTCCCTTTAGCAGCTAAGTACTCTTGCTCATAAGCCACTGTCTTCCACCCCTTCAACATAGACCCAGGAGAAAGCTTCATACCTCCGCCACCTAAATTTCTTAAGCGTACAGCAGTAACAAACTTTTTATTTTGAAACCACGAAGCAACAGGGTTAACCTGCAAATATCTATTTGGTTTCCAAGTTGGCCCATTTTCAAGTTTATTTTCTCTAATTGCCACATGAAGGCGTGAAGCCGCCTGCTTAACCATTTTTGTATAGTTATAATCTACGCCCTTCAAATCTGCGACTTTCGTCTTATCATTAATGATTTTTTCTGGCGTTAAATGATGCTGAGCAAAAGGCTGGTGAATGACATTTTGCGCCAATAGCTTGCGTGTTTTAGGAATATCATTCGTACTATCCATAATGTAAGGCGTTATGGTCATAACCAATTCAGACTTTTCATCTCCTGCAATAGTTTTGCGAAATAATTTACCAATACCTGGAATATCACCAAGAAAAGGGACTTTTTCAACTCTATCGTCTTTATTGGTATTTATCATTCCGCCAACAACAACCGGCTGTCCGTGACGAGCTATCACGGTAAGTTTTAAAGTGGATTCGGTTACACTATCAATAGGAAAATCACGATCTCCCAATGGAATAAGTGTTGCACCTTTAAGAACGGTAGAAATTTCCTGATCAATATCCAGTGTTACGGTTTTATCAGCATTAATACGTGGCCAGATTCTTAAACGATTACCTATTTTTCTTTTTTCCGTCTGCACATCATGAGAAACAGTTTCACTTTCTACCCCTCCATTTAAAACGGTTTTTTTATTCGTTTTAGCCCCTGTCACTAATATCCGCTCTTCACCAATAAACAACTCTGCAGCTTTATTATTTGATGACAACAGCATAGGTGATGAAAGAGTCTCTGTACGCCCTTGTTGTTGCAACAGTTGAATACGAGCAAGTAAGCCCTTACTCAATAACTGCAAGGCAAAAGTTCCACCTTCAAAAGCATGATTCCCTAACCCTGCCTGCACAGCTGGAGCACCTATTCCGCCTAGAATATTTCCTGCAGCACCAATTGCTGGGTTATTCGGTTTATTTCCACCTGCATAAGCATAGTCAAAAATGGATTTATCCGTATTACCCACCTTCACTTGGATAATTTTCATTTGTAGTAACACTTGGCTCGCAGGCTTATCAATCCGCTTAACCATTTTCGCAATAGTATTTAATGCCTTTTCATCACTACTTCGTACAAATAATAAGTTTTGCAATACATTAAAGGTTACATAAATAGTTGCTTTCTCTTGTGTAAATGCACCCACTTTATCTGCATTGATTTTCTCTAAACCTCGTTTCCCTGCTTCAATTGCGGCAATTTGCCCAGGCGTTAAATTTGCGACTGAAGGTAAGTCATTCCCTCCGACACCACGCCTTGTCGCTCCACCTCCAGCGCCAAAACTTGCCCCACCTCGCCCGCTTCTTTCTCTCTTAATATCAAGCGTACCGACAACACCACCAACACCACCATCTACTCGATAAGTTCCTGTATTGGATGGCGCTGTTATTTGCACTCTTGAGCCAAATAACGCAACGATGGCATCCGCCGCACCTGCCACATTATGATGTTTCAAGGTATAAATACGCATTTTTTCATCACGAAAAACAACAACATCACGGCTGTATTCCGCCACCGTCATAACGATGTGAACACCTGTTTCGGGCTTATAGCGATACCACAAGCCTGTAATACTACTCAAACTATCCAAGGTCTTTTTAACCGTGGTATTTTGCAAAAAAAGTGTTACCTTTTGCTCGCTAGCATCTTTAGTTGCAACAATATTCACTCCCGACATTTCAGAAAGAATACGAATTGCATCACCTACCGTCGTATCTCTTAATTCTATATTCCCCAGTGGCGCATCGATTCTTGACTGAGAGAAGCCAAAGCTAGAAAAACCTAAACAAGTAATTACAACGACACTTTGGAGTAATTTCATTGCTACATTATTGTTGGTAGTTGTATTCATTTTAATATTCTTCATCCTTTACCTCACCACAATCCTACTTTCAACTTCACCCGATTCAATTGTTAAACTCATGTTATTAATATCAACAATCTTGATTATCCCTTTAACACCTAAGCTCACACTATCCCCTTTACGGACAATATGTATTCCATGACCTGTAACATCTAACAGCGCCAAGACAACTTGATTAGGTTTTCGAATAAACCCTTTTAATTTCATTTTTGGCAGTGCAAGCGCTCTTGCTTGAATAAGTTTTGCTTCCATTTCTGCTTTTAGCTCTTCGGCTTTTATCTTCGCTTTCCTTTCGTCCTCAATCGCTTTCTTTTGTGCTTCTATCTTTTTGAGCCTTTCTAATTTAGCTAACTCAAGACTATCGTTTTTTGTTTTTATTTGACTTTTATACTTTAAAACCATTGAATCAGACGGTGCAAAAGGATCTCTTCCACGAAGTGATTGAAGACTATTTTCCTTAGAAATAACAACTTTAAAATCACCAAAACCATCATCGGCACTTTCTAAGGCTTGGCTTTGTGGCTTTTTTTCTTTATTAATCTTGACCGTTTTTTCAACCTGCCGTGATGAAACCTTCTCTTTTTTTAATTTTGTTACCGCAATATTTTCTGCTTTTTCCTTTAAGGCTTGGCTTTGTGGCTTTTTTTCTTTATTAATCTTGACCGTTTTTTCAACC
>CAYOHT010000117.1:0-3196 GCA_964403815.1 uncultured Cocleimonas sp. | reverse complement strand
TAAGGCTTGGCTTTGTGGCTTTTTTTCTTTATTAATCTTGACCGTTTTTTCAACCTGCCGTGATGAAACCTTCTCTTTTTTTAATTTTGTTACCGCAATATTTTCTGCTTTTTCCTTTTTAGAACTGCCCTTTATTTCAGTCTCTGCATTAGCACTTTTATCATCAGCAGCGTCACTACTCGCACTTATCTCCTTGGTCTTTGATAGATCTTTTGATAGCTTTTTAGGTTCTACCTTAGCTTCAGTTTCACTAATCTCTGCGCCCAATTTCATGCCATCTACTTCTTCTGCTAGCGAATCCATTTCTAGCAATAACTTATCTAACTCGGATTCTTCCGCATAAACTATAGCCGTTGAAAACATCATCACAAACCACAATGTATATTTTATAAAACTCATACTATTTCCCCCCCGATGCCACTTTAAAGATGGCAGAAAATATTGATAAATAAACCACCGCAACGACACCTCCAACAAAAATCAACATCAATGGCTCTAGCAAAGCAATCATAATCTTAATCCGTGATGCCAATTCACGCGTGTAATATTCACCAATTTCTTCCATAACCTTCTCCAACTCACCACTCTTCTCACCCACTTTAATCAGCTGTGGAACCATCGGCGGTACAAATTTTTGATCCATGCCGCTGGATAAACTATTTCCATTTAATACATGCTTTGCAGCATCACCAAAAATCTTTGCGTAAACTTTATGCCCTGTCACCTCATTCATCACTTTCAAAGAATCCAGCACCGTTACCTGACTCTTCAACAACATATTCAGCAACCACCCCATATCAGCCATATTTCCCACTATCTGCATCGTGCCAATCAAAGGTGCTCTAATCATTACTTTATGAATAACTTCCAATCCCTTTTCGGTTGTCATCGCAACCAGTATTCCAAAAACGACTACGCCAATACCAATAGCAAGATACAAGCCGTTAAGCTCTAACCAGTTCGAGAAGTCCACCATGAACTGCGTCAAAGCAGGCAATTCAGTATCACGATCCCCCAAAAACTTAACAAACTTAGGGATAACACTACTGATAACCATGTACACAACACCAATCGCAAGCAACAAAGTAATCGCAGGGTAAACCAAAGCGCTTACAATGGTTCGCTTCACATCCGCACTACGTTCCATGCCTACACTCACGCGCTCTAGCACTACATCCAAATCACCTGTTGCCTCACCGCTGGCGATTAGCTTTGAGGTCAACTTAGAAAAAATCTTATCTTCATCCATCATCGCCGCAGACAAGGTTTTACCCTCTTGAATGCTTTTTGTCATTCGTCCCACTGCCGCTTTTAATCGAGGCTTTTCAACAATATTTTGCGATGTTTCCAGCGCATCCAACACGGTATAACCCGCGCGAATCATCAACGATATTTGACGGAAAAATATAATCTGATCCAGCGCCTTAACCTTGGCGTACTTCTTTTTTATCGCCAATGGATTAATTTTTTTCAACAGCGGTATCAACCCTGTTGGCTCTGCTAATCTGCCACCTTCTTCAATTTCTACCGCTGTCCATGAATTAGAACGCAACGTTATCATCACCTCGCGCTCATTAGCTGCCTCCATCAAGCCACGACCTTCCGTGCCTTCTTTATCCATGTAAATGTAGGAATACGTTGCCATCTACTTTTCCATTATCTTTAACAACACACTAGCTACCATGCCTAAAATTCTTTACTTCATCGTACGATGTTCCGCCATTTAACACCTTGGCGCGCGCATCATCCCAAAGTGGTCGCAAGGCAGTTGCAGCAGCACGTAATTCATCTTTTTGTTTCGCAGACGATATAGCATCAGATAAATCTTCATTCACCCACAGTGCTTCATACAAACCAACACGCCCCGCATATCCCTTACCAATACAAGCCGCACAGCCATTTGGCGCAAATATTTCTGTGCCCATCGGCACATCTAGCACTTTTGCCTGCTCTTCATTAACAGCAATAGGCGTACGACAAGAAGCACACAAACGACGCACTAAACGCTGCGCCATAATTCCCACCAACGTATCGGACACCATAAAACGATCCACGCCAATATCCACCAAACGCGTTACCGCACTCAAAGCATCATTCGTATGCAAGGTCGATAACACCAAATGACCTGTCATCGCCGCCTTCATACCTGTGTCCGCCGTTTCTAAATCACGAATCTCACCCACCAAAATAATATCGGGATCATGTCGCAAAAATGAACGCAGAGCAGCCGCAAAAGAAACCTTAGAACCGCATTTAATCTGAGAAACACCAGGAATCTCTTGCTCCACAGGATCCTCAGCAGTCATTATATTTTCATCACCCGTGTTTTTCTCACGCAATGCACCATATAAAGTCGTCGATTTACCGCTACCTGTAGGCCCTGTTACCAAAATCATGCCATGCGGATGGTTCAATGCTTCACGGAATTCTGCCAATATTTCATCAGGCATACCCAGTTTATCCAGCGGAATTCCATCATCTCCAGCGCCTAAAATACGCATGGTGATGCGCTCACCCCAACTCACAGGAATCGTTGCCACACGCAAATCAATGCCACTCATATTCCAGTCAATAATTTTGTACGACATTCCACCATCTTGAGGCGCGCGCGTTTCAGCAATATCCATACCACCCAATACTTTGATACGGTTGACTAGCACCAGCGTTTCTTCTTCCGACATTCGTCGTTTATAAGCCTGCAAATGCCCATCAACACGAAAACGTACCCGCGTATAATGCTCCAAAGGCTCTATGTGAATATCAGAAGCGCGCTGTAAATAAGCTTCCTGCATCACCTCATCAAACAAAGCAACCGAATCAATCTTCCCATCACCTGTTTTTTCTTGTCCAAAGGCATCACTTATTGCAGCCTCCAATGAATCTGGCTCTGCTAAAGCAGGTAAATAACCACCATTTAAAGCCTTATTTACACTCTCCAAACCCATTTGATCATTAGGGTCAGTCGTTGCCAAAAATGTTTCACCCTTTAGTTTCACAGGCATAACCTGCCTTCTTAAAACTAGGGACGCAGGTAATTTAGCAATCAAAGATAGATCAGGCTCTATTTTCCCTGGCTGAATAAAGGGCACATTATTTGTTTCAGCATAGGCTTGATAAAACGCACTCGAAGGAAAGCGCTGATTACGCATAATCGCATCGCTTAATTTCACACGATCTATCTTTGCTTGACGACGCA
>CAYOHT010000116.1:0-6499 GCA_964403815.1 uncultured Cocleimonas sp. | reverse complement strand
AAGACTCTGAGTATTTCCAGAAAGAAGATGTGAAAGCTGGCTTAGCCTGCTTTCCTGGCGCCCAAGTCATTGCTTTGCCGGGCACAGGAGATTGGTTTAATTTTAAAAAGGCAGAGCAATTTGGAAACTTAGTGGCTGATTTTATATCGCGGGCTTAAATAAATATTTAAGCATGTAAAACTAGGGGGGTGTGCTTCTAGCTTATTGCTTTAATCTATCGCCTGTTTTTTTAAGCTTTGAAAAATAGAAACCATCCATTTTATTTTCATTCGGAAATATCTGTCTCCCAAGCCCTTGCGCGCCTTCAATAGCCAACACTTCAACATCATCATGGCGCTCAACAAATGCTCTAACTTGCTGTTCATTTTCTTGAGGGAGAATCGAACAGGTCGCGTAAAGTAAAATACCTTCTGGTTTTAGCTTTTCCCATAAGGCATCCAGCATTTTACTTTGTAGCTGTTGTAACTCTACAATGTCAGATTTACGGCGCAGCACTTTAATATCAGGATGGCGGCGGATTACACCTGTTGCCGAACAGGGCGCATCTAATAATATGCGATCAAACAGTTTATCTTTAGCGTAGTTTTCTGTTTCTAAAACATCAGATACTACTATTTTTGCATCAAGCTTTAAGCGTTGCAAATTTTGTGTGACACGCTCCAATCGTTTCTCGCTATTATCTACCGCGATTACGTCTAGGTTTCTTGCACTTTCTAGAATATGCCCTGTTTTTCCACCGGGTGCGGCGCAGGCATCCAAAACACGCATGCCATCTTTACAATCTAACAAGATACTTGCTAGTTGAGCCGCGCCATCTTGCACCGAAACTGCGCCCTCCTCAAAGCCTGGCAAATCAAAAACATTACAAGGCTTGGCGAGGAAGATGGCTGTTTCAACACCTTCGAGCTTGGTCGCTTCAATATTTACTCCTTGTAGTTTCTGCAAATATTCATCACGACTTTGGTGGGTAAGGTTTACCCGCAAGGTCATCGGCGCTCTTTGGTTTGATGCATTTAAAATATCTTGCCAATTTTCTGGCCATGCTTGCTTAATTTCATCTAGCAACCATTGTGGGAAGGCAAACTTTGCAGGATATTGAGATTGTATTATTTTTTGTAGCTTTTCTTGTCCGCGCAAATAGTTACGCAAAACCGCATTTACTAGTTTCTTTGCCCACGGTTTTTTAAGGCCTTTTAAGGCGCTAACCGTTTCACCTACAGCGGCATGGTCGGGGGTTTTTTGATGAATAATTTGATACAAGCCAACACGAATCAAGCATTCTACATCTTTATCTTTTTTCTTTAGTTGTTTGGTGAGTAGCTCATTAAGCAAGGCTGAAAGCGGCTCGTGCCAGCGCAAACTTCCATAACATAAATCGCGCACTAGCGGATCATCCACATCTTGCAATGCAGGGCTTAATGATTCGCCTTTATAAATAACTGACTGCAATATTTTTGCGGCGGCGGTTCTTGGGTTTGATTGTTTAGTGGACATAGAACTGATGTGCGAAAGCACACCCCCCTACTTTTACATGATGTTTTTGTATCGCATTATTCATGATGGGAGTTTGCAATCTAATAATGACCGACCATTAAGAAAGTCACGCACATCCATAGCTTTCTTTCCTGGTAGCTGCAAACGCGAGAAAGACAGCATACCGTCACCTGTTGCAATACAAATTCCCTCGGGTGATTCGCTAATCACCGTGCCTGCTGGTTCTTTCGTTGATTTATTCTCAACTTTAGACATGAACAAGCGCAGAGGTTTTCCATTAAATAATGTAAACGCCACCGGCCATGGGTTAAACGCGCGTATGGTTTGGTCGATTTTTTTTGCCGACTGCGACCAGTCAATTTCAGCTTCTGCTTTATTGAGCTTGTGCGCATAAGTTGTAAGGCTTTCATCTTGCGCTTCTGGGTTGAGTTTGCCTGTTTGAAGCAAGTCCAGCACTTCTAGCAAGGCACTAGCGCCATCATTAGCAAGGCGATCATGAATAGTTTGCCCTGTATCTTCTGTTGTTATTGGGCATTTCACCTTTAACAGCATATCGCCTGTATCTAGCCCTGCCGCCATTTGCATAATGGTCACGCCAGTTTCTGTATCACCTGTTTGAATCGCTCGATGAATCGGCGCAGCGCCTCTCCAACGTGGCAATAATGAGCCATGGATATTTAAGCAGCCATGTTTTGGCATATCTAATACGACTTGCGGAAGAATCAAACCATAAGCGGCAACAACCATAACATCTGCATTAAAATCCGATAATATTTTTTGTGCATCTTCATCTTTTAGCGAGAGTGGTTGCTCAACACTAACTTCTGAGTCGACCGCCACTTGTTTGACAGGACCAAACTGTACTTTGCGCCCTCGCCCAGCAGGACGATCAGGTTGTGTATAAACCGCAACCACTTCATGTGGGGAATCGATTAGCGCTTGAAGCGCAGGTACGGCAAAGTCAGGCGTACCCGCGTATATGATTTTTAATTTTTTCATTAATTATCTTTTCTAAGAATATCGTATGTTTTAAATATCATCATGTAAAACTAGGGGGGTGTGCTCTGAAATATCTATTATTTCACACCCCCCTACTTTTACATGATGTTTATTTATGACTCTTTATCTGAGCTACGCAGAGCTTACGCGCTTTGCTTCGCAAGTTTTTCAAACTTTTTACGCAAGCGTTTTTGTTTTAAAGGCGACAAATAATCCACAAATAATTTACCTTTTAAATGATCAAGCTCAT
Source organism: uncultured Cocleimonas sp. (assembly GCA_964403815.1). GTDB lineage: Bacteria > Pseudomonadota > Gammaproteobacteria > Thiotrichales > Thiotrichaceae > Cocleimonas. The sequence goes on along the minus strand of CAYOHT010000116.1, from coordinate 3,756 downwards.
GCTGTATACACACCGCTAGCAAACCATCCGCATCTAACTTGAACTCTTTACCATCCCGATCTAATGCAACAACGGTTATCGTCTCTGCCCTTTCTACTTCGGCATAATATTCTGGCACAGAAAGACAGCCTTCTTCACAGATCTCTTCGCCTTCTGCCTTGGTGATAACAGGGTTGATAAAACAGTAAGGTTCATCCTTTTCTTCAGACACATCAATAACGACAATCTGTTTATGCACATTCACCTGTGTCGCCGCCAAGCCTATGCCGGGTGCGTCATACATTGTTTCTAGCATATCATCGAGAAACTTCCGAGTTTTATCCGTCACCTTCGCAACAGGCTTAGCCTTCGTGCGTAAGCGTGCATCAGGAAAACGTAGGATATTAAGTTTTGCCATCTTTTATTCCGTTCTTTATATTTTCAGTAATGTATACCGTAAGTCTGAAAAATCAGCACCACTATCAGCAGTGCGTTATTATATGGGGCAATAGTATAAGTTCTTCTATTTGAGAGTACAGTATCATTCTTATTTACTAATGATGCTATTAAGCATTCTTTAATAAGATAAACGCATAATAATTAACAATAATATAATTAACAATAATAACAATACCGAAGGGGTTTCCATGACTTTCAATCTTTCACGTTTAACGCTAGTTTCTGTGTCTGTATTATCTTTAGCCGTTTTAAATGGTTGTAGTAATTTAGGTGAGGAGTTTAATAGCGCTACTCAAAGTCTTTCTCAAAATTCAAAACAACCACTCGTTAATAGCGTCGATCCGTATGATAGCTATTATGGGAACGTACGCCGCCAAAATCAACAGGCAAAGTACAGCCCTAAGATTATTCGCACAGTAAACAAGCCTGTCTTTAAAACAACAGCGCCAAAGCGTTACGTGGTTAAGAAAGGCGATACTTTATGGGGGATTTCAAACAAGTTTTTGAATAACCCAGGTTACTGGCCTGAGATTTGGGATGTTAACCAAAAAGTTAGAAACCCTCACTTAATCTTCCCTGGTGATATTCTTCACATTTATGAGGGTGGCAGAAGAAGAATCAAAATGTCTGATGGCTCTGTTGTAGAAAAGATGGTTCCACAGATGCGCATTGAACGCAAAGGCGGCGGTAAGCCAATCTCAACACTTGCGCCATTCTTAGTATGGCCACGCGTACTTGATGACGATACCATTAAAAATGCACCTTATATTGTAAACGGTGAAAACGCTAACCTCCTAATGGAGAAAGACCAAACAGTTTACGTTAAGAACTTATCTGATCGACATGCTGGTGGACGTTACGCTATTTTCAATGTTGGAAAAATGCTAACAGACCCAGCAACAGGTGAAGAGTTTGGTAATGAAGTAAAATACACAGGCTTTTTAGAAGTTGAAAGACCTGCGCTAAATGCTGATGTAGCAACCGCTACTATTGCTGAATCTCTTCGTGAAATTCGCCGTGGCGATCGCCTTCTTTGGATTGAAGATGAAACTCATAAGCTGAATGCTCCAATTATTATTCCAAAAGTAAAAGTTCGTGCTTCTATCATCTCTTTATTTGATGCTGAATTATTAGCAAGTCAAACCAGAATTGTAACGATTAACAAAGGCGCGCGTGATGGCATTAAGCTAGGTTACACTTTAGGTGTGTTCACTAATGGTAAGACGGTTGATGACCCTATCGAAAAGACTAAGCCTAAGTACTCATGGGAGCCTGTAGCTCCAACTAAAGTAAACCTTCCACCTGCTCGCGTAGCAACGGCGATTGTTTACAAAGTATTGGGTGATATTAGTTATGCTTTAATTACTGAATCTACACATGCTGTGAAGAATGGCTATAAGATAGGTAATCCTTAACCTGAATTCACACCCCCCCAGTTTTACATGATGGTGGGTGTATTTCATATTTATAAAAGAGCCTTAGTATCGTTTATACTAAGGCTCTTTTGCTTTTAAGAAACATATTTTGCACGCTATGAAAACTATCGAAGAATTAGAACGTTGGATTTCTCTATGGCGCGTTTCAGGCGTTGGTGCTAAATACTTTCAAGTATTACTCGCATCTTTTGATGATCCTGCCGCCGTTTTCAAGGCAAGCGCCTCATCACTCAAGCAAGCTGGCATTTCACAAAACCTAGCGGATACAATTCTTGATAGCAAAGAAGATGACTCTGCCAAGCCCGATTTGGAATGGTTTAATGCTGCAAGCAATCACCACATCATCACCATTAATTGTCCTGAATATCCAAAACTATTAAAACAAACCGATAGCCCTCCTCCGTTACTTTATGTTCACGGTAATTTATCTATCATTAATGATCCACAGCTCGCTATTGTCGGTAGCCGTAATCCAACCCAAAGCGGAATGACCAGCGCCTATGACTTTGCCAAACACCTAGCACAAACAGGTTTATGTATTACCAGCGGGTTAGCACTTGGCATTGATGGATCAGCCCACCAAGGCGCACTAGATGGCAACGGCCCGACCATCGCTATTATCGCCACTGGCATCGACCGTGTTTATCCTGCAAAGCACCGTGATTTAGCACACAAGATTGTAGAAACTGGCGCGATTATTAGTGAGTTTCCTATTGGCACTCAACCGCGCTCTGGCAACTTTCCGCGTCGCAATCGAATTATCAGTGGTTTGGCGCACGGCACATTGGTTGTTGAGGCAGCGTTAAAAAGCGGCTCACTCATTACAGCTCGTCTAGCCAGCGAGCAAGGACGAGAAGTGTTTGCGATACCAGGATCAATACACAATCCGCTCGCAAAAGGCTGTCATCAACTCATTCGCCAAGGGGCAAAATTAGTAGAAACCGCACAAGATATTTTAGAAGAGATGAGCGCAGTGATTGATTTATCAGAAGTTGACCAGCCAATTTTAGAACAATCTTCAAGCACCTATCCAGCAGATGAAAATACCGACCCCGAACACCAGATCTTGCTCGAAAAAATGGGCTATGACCCAGTTCCAATCGATCAACTTGTCGTCAGCACTGGGTTTAAAGCCGAATCTATCGCGGCTATGTTATTGATTTTAGAACTACAAAATCAAGTTTCATCCAATGGTGGCGGGACTTATACACGTATAGCCAGCCCATCGTAAAGAACCTCTTAGAGTAACCAGTAATCTGTTTGTAGCACCGTTTAGAGTGGTGAGGATGACAAAACATCCATTTTCCTATAAAATGCACAGCATATACCCTGTTGAATGAGTATGTTTACTTCTTACCCCCACAGCTACCAAGTATTAAATATTGTAGCTTTGCGAAGTAAATTCTGCTCCATGAGTGAGACCCCGATACATGAGAGAAAATACATTGGATGTACTTTTTTACTTGTTTGATAACTATTCAGAATCAAGCGACGTAAATCAAAACCGTGAAATCCTACACGGTTACCTGACGGAAGCAGGTTTTTTAAATACACGTATCAACCAAGCATTTGATTGGCTAGAAAGCTTAGCTGATGATGACAAAATTTATATATCAAAACCCCAAACAGCTTCGACTCGTCACTTTTCAAAATATGAAATGCGCTGGTTAGATCAAGAATCTCAAGATTATATGCTATCACTAGCCAATACTGGCGTGCTTACGCCTGAAATGTTTGAGCGTACCATTGACCGTATTCTTACATTAGGTGATAAAGAGTTTGATTTGAATCGATTGAAGTGGGTAATTTTGATGTTACTGCTGAATCAACCTGATTCTGAATCTGAATATGTTTGGATGGATGATGTGGCGTTAGGCGAAGC
>CAYOHT010000115.1:0-6534 GCA_964403815.1 uncultured Cocleimonas sp. | reverse complement strand
AAAAGCGGACAAGTTAGTTGTCGCCAACCGGACAAGTTAGTTGACGTTTGATAGTGAATATTGTTTTTCTTGTAAGTGGTTTTATAATCTCTTTTGTATCTCAAGTTATTCGTGATCGTTATTTAAGAGATAATTTTCTTTTGCAACAATCACTAAAAGAAGCAGTAGAAGCAAAAACTATAGAAGCAAAAGACAATGCTTATTTAGCTAATCATGATCCATTAACAGACTTACCAAACCGTCGTTATGTAACAGAATTACTAGAAGAATCACTTGAAATGGCAAAGCAAGAAGATAAGATTTTAGCTATTTTATTCCTTGATTTGAATGGTTTTAAGCAAGTAAATGATGTGTATGGTCATAATGTTGGTGATGAAGTATTGAAGATTGTGGCTAAACGTTTGGAGTTTGCTGTTCGTGAGGGTGATAGTATTTCACGTCTTGCGGGAGATGAGTTTCTTGTTGGTTTGTTAATGGAAGAAGAAGGCTTTTCTGAAGTTAATATCATGTCAGCTAAATTCACAGCGATGATATCTAAACCAATGAATATAGATGGAATGAGTATTAAAATTGGAGTGAGCATTGGAATAGCAGCTTACCCTATGCATGGCAATAAAATAAATGTGCTAATAAATATCGCTGATAAAAAAATGTACAAAACTAAAAAAGGGGTACAAAACGTTGTTAGTGATCGTCAACAAGCGGAGAGTGAACCTGTTGTTATATTTCCTGGTAATTCACGACGTTGATGAGTTATGTGCAAGAACTGAATGGAAGTACCTCCCCTAGTTTTACTTGACCACTACACACCAGACCTTCTTATGTATCTATGGCTTGGTCATCGCATAAGTTAATCTTGGTGTTTTACTGATTGTTTGACGGTTGAATCCACTGTAAGATTTTAGTTCGAGTAATTTCTTATAAGATGACAAAACAATGAAAATTAAAAATACAATCAAACGTGTTCTTTTGTGTGGCTTATTAACGATAGTAAGTACAAACATCGCCAATGCCAATGATGTAGAGGTGGTCGATGTAAAGGCAATCCAATCAAAGGATAAAACATGGAGCTTTTCAGTAACACTAAAACATGATGATGAAGGCTGGGATCACTATGCAAATGAATGGCAAGTGATAGCGCCAGACGATAAAATCCTAGCCACACGTACTTTGTATCACCCGCATGTGACTGAGCAGCCGTTTACCCGTGGCACGCAAGGTGTGAAAATATCTGATGATATTAAAACGGTACGTATCATTGCTAAAGATACGGTGCACGGGCTTTCGAAGAATGCGGTTGAGCTTGAGCTTGCTACTAATACGATCAAGAAAATCACTTTGGATTTAAAGAAAGCTAAATAGCTTTTAGTTTTTGTATGATTGGACAGGCTTTAGCTGTTTTCATAATATTCTTTTTGTAAGGATTTAAAGACTCAAGTTCTGTTCTGCCAGGTAAGTCTTTAGGCAGTTTTACATTCCATACCAATCCTATATTCATTAATCTATTTAGAATCCACCAACCAGGATCAGCTTGATTGCGATAAAGCCCAAGCATGGCAGAACCTGGGAACGCATGGTGATTGTTATGCCAAGACTCTCCCATAGTAATCAATCCAACAAAACGTACATTATGACCTTGTACCGCAGCGCCATTCACATGCCAGTCTCGCTGACCATCATTATGAGCAAAAAAACCAACAAGCCAGTGCCCTGTTATTGAAATAGCGATTCGTGCAGATATTCCCCAGATAACCCAAGCAATGCCGCCGATGTAGAAAAATAATATTGCCCAAGGTAGCTGTTGTAGCATCCAAGTATTTTCCATAAAGTGATAAAAGCGATCATTTTTAATTCTCTCTTCTAGCGTAAATTCAGGTGGGTTTTGTAATTTAAGATCACAATTCAACTGCCACCAAGCGTCTTTTAAAAACCTATTTCCATGACGTAAGTATGAGTGACAGTAGCGTTTGCGTTGTGCCCAATCTCTTAAGTCATGTTGGTGAATCATGCCAAAAGGCCCAGCCATGCCAACGAGAACTCCAAAATGTACAAATAAATATTCCATCCATAAGGGGCACGCATAGCTATTGTGAATGAGGCGACGATGCATACCTAAAGAATGCCCTAAGCAAATCGTTGTCGCGGTAAAACCAAGAAAAAGTATAAATGCTGATGAGGTAAAAAAGAGAGTGCCTCCGATTATTGCTATCAGTAAATGAGACAAATACCAGATAGACTTTATGGGATGCCAAACCACTCGGCCATCTTCAGCATTTGTTTGTGAGTTTTCTAACATTCTTGGTGTTTCATTATTTGTATTCATCGTTTCTTTATCCTGTAGTTTTGCATAGATTCATCATGTGAAAGTGGGGGGGTGTGTTTTCTAATTAACTGCTACCCAAATAAGCTACTTTTAAAAACCATCAATACAATCACAACCATAATCGCTAAAAAAGCAGGAATTCCTAACAAAAACCAAGTCCGTGCATAGCGGTGATATTGCGCTGGTAACGCCGTTCCATTGTCTAAAGCTTGTTTTGAAAGCTTGTGCATACGAATTTGTAAAACCACTACAGGCAGCCAGCATACGCCTGCAATTACGTAAAGAACCAACGTCCACATTACCCATGGTGTCGTTAGCGGTAGGTTCATCATATTCGCCATGATGATGCCTGTGACGGGCTGGATAATGATGGTGGATGTGGTGAATATCCAATCTGCTAGCACCACGTTTTTATTGGTGATTACGATATTTTCTAGCACGCCGCCACGGTCTGCCAAAAGTTTGTAAAAGGCGCTGCCCAAGCCTGTGCCAAATAGTAAGAATGCACTGATAATATGAATAGTTTTGAGTGTTAAGAAAATCATTTCCTGTTCTCCATAATAATTAGAATAAACAGCGCGATTAGCATAGGAATATTTTTGCTGATTTCGCCAAACGGATGTAACCAGTACTCAGGGAGTACTGCCGTTATAAGCGCGGTGTAAGTGATAATCACCCCAACTTGCACCCACAGAACCGTTCGTATGGGTTTGTAGAAAAACATAGCCATGCCCAAGATAAAGTCCATCAAAGCAGAGCCGTATAGCGCAATCGGTAGCATCACGCCACTTAACCCAAAGCGTTCTAATAATTGATAGCTTTCTGCTTGCGGATATAAAAAAGCTGAAATGATTGCCGTCCAAATCCAAATAAAAGAAATGCCTAATCGCAGTAGCGGGCGCATAAAATATAAGCCTGCGTACCAACGATCTGCAGGCGATGCTTGATTGTTGCTAAGTACAGAATCCATACTTTCAGGCATTTTCCCTAAAACCTTTTTGAGTGGGGAAACATAGGCAATATTACCGCGCTGTAGCATTTTCAGGCTGTCTTCGGTTAGGGCAGGTTCGTCTAGCCAGCGCGTAAATGGCATGAAACGCAAAACCCATTTCAAGGGTGTTGAGATTGTTTTGGTGGTTTTTAGCCCCAGCCATTGCCTTTGTTTTAGTAGCAATTCCTTCATGCTCATTTCATCAGGGCCCACTACATCTAAAATTAATTGAGTAGGGCGGCCTTCATCTAAAGTATCACCCAAGCAAGCAATAATCGTATCAACAAGATCATTTACCTGTATCGGTTGCATTTTTTGTGTGCCGCCTTCAATTAGCGGAATAATCGGTAGCGTTGCCATTGCTCGAAATAAGCCCATGCTTTTCGCACCGTTGCCGTAAACGAGCGAAGGTTTTAATATCACCCAATCCAGCGATAAACTAGCAAGCACATCATCAGCCATCAGCTTGCTTAAATGGTATTCGCTTGTCGCTTGATCATCTGCCCCTAGCGCAGAGATTTGTATCACACGTTTTACGCCTGCTTTTTCAGCGGCACTAAAGAGCGAAGAAGGTGCGTCGGTATGTAATGCGGCAAAGCTTTGTTTTTTGGTTTCGCTAATAATGCCGACGGTGTTTATCACCACATCAATATCGCCCAGCAAGGGTAACCAATCATCCAATGACGTTGCCTGCATAAAATCAATCGCAACAAAGTTTACTTGTGGGAAGCGCACTTGCTGACTTGAAGGACTCCGCACACAAGCGGTTACGTTGTGATCAAGTTGGATTAATTTGGTGAGTACGTGACGGCCAATAAAACCCGTTGAACCTGTGAGTAAAATATTCATACCAGAACCTCTTTCTTATTACGGCTTTTATAAAAAGCTAAAAGCTGTTGGCCAATCACCCAAAAGGTAAATAAAAGATAGATTGAGTGCAGCCCCATCAAGTAGTCAAACCCTACAATGGCTCGCATAAATCCTTGAAAAATATAGGCACCAGCAATAATTGAATAAGAAATACTGCCGTAAATAAACAGAGAAATACTGGTTCGTGATATTTTGTTGAAAATAATTAATATTCCGCCAATTAGCCCTGCTGGCCCACCTATAAACCAGATAATACCTAGCGTTATAGGTAGTAGATCACCCAAGTCTAAATGGGCAAGGCTGTTTCCTGGTACTATTTTCCAGAGGAAGTAGGTTGCTAAGGCTGTTAAGGGCAAAATAGGGTAAATTAAAAGAAGCAATAGTTTTGCTCTTAGCGGGTTTTCTTTTGTCTTTTGAATGGTTTTTGTAGTGAGTTTTTTAATTGTTTTAATCATGACTTTCTCCAGAAAGTTTTTTATGAATGGCATTTAAAGAACAGTTTTGTAGTTTGCTAAACCTGCATCATCCAATCGCTTTGCAAGTTCGGGCAAATGACAAGTTGGAACTGCAGGATAGTTGTGATGCTCAAGATGGTAAAACATGTTGTAAGCCAACAAACTTAACCACGGTGCGCGTAATGTTCTTGAGTCATGAGCGTTATTATTATCCTCAATATCACAATCATGGTGAACACTCCAAACAGTGAAAATGGGCGAGATAGCATGAGAGAAAAGCATGATGGCGGTATGAATTTTTAGCGCATCAATATCCCACCAGAACCATACGAAAATCATCCAAACCACATTGATAAGTATCTCAACCTTCACCCAAAACTGTTGAGTAGGTTTTGCATGTTTTAAAGCCGTTAGGTGTAACTTAATAGTAAAAAGTGGTGCATGAAAAAGCATGTCGAAAAAAGGCAATCTGGCAATATGCCCTTCTACATCACCTTCTTTTAAGCAGTGACGATGATGTTGCAAATGCGTGTATTGTGTTGCGCGCATAGATGTCATCATAAATACACTGAGAATGAGCATCACGACATTGGTAGCAGGACGTGATAAGCCAATCGCGTAATGAAAGGCGTTATGAGAAACGCGCAAACAAGTGAGAAAGAAATACACAGCGGCAAACAGTGCCAATAAATAGTACTGGTTGGCACTTGCCCATATTTCGAGCGCAAACCATGGCAGCGGCAATGAAAGCTCTTTCATCGTTTCCCAAGGTTTGTAGGCAACTAAGTCGCGCCACTGTGAAGGGTTTAGTAAGCGTTGCTGGTTCATGATTATATTTCCTGATCGTTTATGGCAGTTTTGTGTGCAGGCTTTGGTGATAACTTCATGCGGTGTTGTGCAACAAAGCAGTAAGCCTTATCCAGTAACGGATAAATAACAGGGGCTTTTTTTAATAATTTAGAAAGCTTACGGTAATAAGGAAGTTGATCCCAAACCGTTAGCACCGCATCAATCCCTACTTGATGAACACCGCTGGCATCTTTAACATGCATCAGTTGCATCGCATCGGCGTATTTAATGCCTTCCTCTTTTAGCTCGGTTTGGCTTTTGCTAATATCTATCCATTCAATAGAAACTTCGTCAGGATCATTCGCCGCCAATTTCTTATAGAGCTTTACTTCCTTGCTACACAAAGGGCAGGCTCCATCAAAAAATACACAAGTGACTGATTTTTTGTTTGCTAGAGTATTCATGTTCTTTCTCCTGTAAGGTTGGAGAAACTATAAGGAAGAATCGAAGGTGTAACTTCCGCTTGGATAGTTTAGGAATAGAGAAATAATTAATACAATAAAAATCAACAACTTAAATACTTGCAGAATGATAATATGGGAAGCACACCCCCCTAGTTTTACATGATGTTTAGTGTCAACGGAAAAACTGTGAGCGAAATATGAGTGAAGATAGCGACGAAGACAATAATATAGATAATAGTGATATGAGCAATAGCAAGGATAAGAAGAGCCGCAATAAGCCCTTATCAACAAGAGAAAAAAAGCTAGCGGCAGAGGCGATGGAATATTTTATCCAATACGTTTCTAGCCCTTGGCGAATAATCTGGGTGAATTTCTTAGCAGGTATTTTTAGAGGACTTGGCGCTTTAATAGGGGCATCTATTGTGTTGGCATTACTGATCTGGGTGTTAAGCAAACTGGTTGATGTGCCGCTGGTTGGCGAGTATGCAAAAGAAGTAAGGAGTACCGTTACAGGTTATGTGCAAGACACTGACTATAACGATGATTTTGATCGTATCGGTGATACGTTGGAACGTATAGAAGAAGAGTTAAAGAAGGAATAATTAGCGCAAGCACACCCCCCCCACTTTTACAGGGTGTTAT
>CAYOHT010000114.1:0-6632 GCA_964403815.1 uncultured Cocleimonas sp. | reverse complement strand
TTTTACATGAGTAGGATCAAGTCTATTGGCCTTTATCAAATTACTGGCTTTGCCGGTAGTTTTGATTTGAGTTATAGCGTTTACAAAAATGGCAAAAAATAGGGGTAAACTAAAGAATTGTTTAATTGTTAATTTTAACAGTTGCAGAACATCATTCTTGTATTACTCATCTATGGATTATACTTAATCAGAAGAATAACAATTAGCAGAGCTGTAATATTTTTGTTAGGATGCTCTCACTTGTCGGGGTGTCTTCATCGAATAAATGTATAGATGAAGTCTGAGATTATTACCCGTTGTACCTGATACGGTTCATACCGTCGGAGGAAACAAGTGAACAGTGCGCTTAAATTTTTTATTATAAGCATGCTGTTCCGACAGGTTTTTATTTTTCTGTCGGAGTCAATCAAATGTCTGCAAAACCCATCATACAACCTGCAATTACAACAGGTGTTACTCGTGAACCACTATCAGGTTCTAAAAAAATATACGTCGAAAATGAAGAAAAGACATTTAAAGTCGCAATGCGCCATATTGAACTCAGTCCAACGCTTTTACGTGAAGATAGTGATGAATATGAAATTAATGAGCCTGTGCGTGTTTACGATACATCAGGTCCATACACTGACCCTGATATTGATATAGACTTAAATAAGGGTTTACCAACCTTTAGAAAAGAATGGATTGAGACTCGTAACGATACAGTACAGCTTGAAAACTTTAGTTCAGATTTTACCCGTGAGCGTTTAGAAGGTGATTTAGATATTGAACCTTTTAAAAATAAACCAAAGCCACGTATCGCAGCAAAAGGCAAAAATGTTTCACAAATGCACTATGCGCGCCAAGGTATTATTACGCCAGAAATGGAGTACGTGGCTATTCGTGAAAACCTAGGTCGCTCAAGTCTTTCTCGAACAGAGGTAGCCGAGTTAACAGCAAAAGGTTTACCCAAAGAAATTACCGCAGAATATGTACGTCAAGAAGTGGCACGTGGTCGCGCTATTATTCCGTCCAATATAAACCATCCAGAAATGGAGCCAATGATTATTGGGCGAAATTTCCTTGTGAAAATCAATGCCAATATTGGTAATTCAGCACTTGGCTCCTCTATAGATGAAGAGGTTGAGAAGATGGTTTGGTCAACTCGTTGGGGTGGCGACACGGTAATGGATTTATCAACAGGTAAAAATATCCATGAAACGCGTGAGTGGATTATTCGTAATTCTCCTGTTCCTATTGGTACGGTACCAATCTATCAAGCCTTAGAGAAAGTGAAGGGAGTTGCCGAAGATTTAACATGGGAGCTATTTCGCGATACGCTTATTGAGCAGGCAGAGCAAGGTGTGAGTTACTTTACGATCCATGCGGGCGTATTATTAGAATATGTGCCACTAACGGCTAATCGTTTGACAGGCATTGTTTCACGCGGTGGTTCTATAATGGCGAAGTGGTGTTTGGCTCATCACAAAGAAAGCTTTCTTTATACGCACTTTGAAGATATTTGTGAAATCATGAAAAAGTACGATGTGGCTTTCTCATTAGGTGACGGCTTACGCCCAGGATGCATTGCAGATGCTAATGATGATGCTCAGTTAGGCGAACTTAAAACTTTAGGTGAACTAACAAAAATAGCGTGGAAACATGATGTTCAAGTGATTATCGAAGGTCCTGGTCATGTACCTATGGATAAAATAAAAGAGAACATGGATATGCAGTTAGAGGTTTGCCAAGAAGCACCTTTTTATACGCTTGGTCCATTAGTAACGGATATTGCACCAGGATATGATCACATCACCTCGGCTATTGGTGCTGCACAAATTGGTTGGTACGGAACAGCGATGTTGTGTTACGTGACACCCAAAGAGCACCTTGGTTTGCCTGATCGTGATGATGTTAAAACAGGTATTATCACTTATAAAATAGCAGCGCATGCTGCCGATTTAGCTAAAGGTCATCCATCTGCACAGGCACGTGATGATGCTATGTCAAAAGCGCGTTTTGAATTCCGTTGGGAAGATCAATTTAATATTGGATTAGACCCCGATACCGCGCGTGCTTATCATGATGCGACTTTACCTAAAGAGTCTGCAAAGGTGGCTCACTTTTGTTCAATGTGTGGGCCGAAATTTTGTTCGATGAAAATCACCCGCGAAGTGCGCGAACAATATGGCACTGGAAGTGAATATGCAAAAAATAAAGCAGGAATGGAAGAGAAGTCTATAGAATTTCTGAAAAAAGGTAGTGAGATTTATAAGCCAGAGTTTAAAGGTTAATTATCTGCTTGTTCTATTAAATGTGATGAAGTCACAGCAATTATGAATATCGCTATTATTGGTGCTGGACTGGTAGGTCGTCTACTGGCTTGGCGTTTGCATATGCATTATTCACAAACTGATAAACTCATTAGTATCACTTTGGTTGACGAGAAGAAACGAAACCATTTTGGTACGGGTTTAGTGGCGGCTGCGATGGTTGCACCGTATACAGAAGCAGTCAGCACCGAAGCTATTACACAAGTCATTGGTGAACGCTCTTTTAAGCTTTGGCCACACTGGTTAAGTGAGTTAGAAGCAGCAACAGCTAAGAGTGTTGAGTTTAATAAACGTGGTACGTTGGTTGTTTCGCACGCACAAGATGATGCTAGTTGGCAACGCTTTCGCCTAAAAGCAAAAGCGGTTGTTGATGATTCGCAAATGCGTGTACTTGATAAGCCTGCATTAGAAACCTTAGAGCCAGAGTTGGCAAATAACTTTGCCAAGGCATTATTTTTTGCCGATGAAGGCGTTATCAATAATCCAGATTTGTATCCAGCGCTTGAGCAATACTTAATGCAAGCCGATAACATTGCATGGTTTGAAAGCGCGCGTTGTGAGGTGATTAGCGCTAATGGTGCGGTAAAAGTTGCAGGTGAAAGTTCAGAGCTATTTGATCATATTTTTGATTGTCGCGGTAATGGCGCTAAGGCAGACTTAAAGCAGCTTCGTTCGGTCAGAGGAGAGGTTATATGCGTAAAAGCACCCGAGGTTAATATCACGCGTGCGGTTCGACTGATGCACCCACGCTTTCCACTTTATATAGCTCCACGTGATAACCATGAATATGTTATTGGGGCGACACAAATCGAAAGCGATGCAGATACGCCTGTCACTGTTCGCTCGGGATTGGAACTGCTATCTGCGCTTTACAGCCTGCATCAAGGTTTTGGTGAGGCACAAATACTGGGATTGCATACTGGTTTACGTCCTACCTTTATTAATAATTTACCGTGTATCGAGTTTGATAATAAAATCATTCGTATCAATGGACTGTATCGACACGGTTATCTATTTGCACCAGCGTTAATTAGTGATGTGATTGCACACTTAGATGATAAAAGTGATGATATTTACTTCCCACAAATTATGGTAACGAGTGATTAAAGTAAGCATAAACAACGAAACAGAAATACTCGAAATAGGCTGTAGTGTGCAACAAGCTATTGATGTGCTCGGTTATAAAAGTGATGTAATGTTAGGCGTTGCAGTAAACCAACTTTTTGTTTCAAAAGATGACTGGACAGAAACGCTACTAAAAGATGGCGATAAAATGGATATTTTAAACCCTGTGAGTGGAGGATAGTACGATGAATGATGCTATGAAAAGTGCTATGACGTGGAATGTATATGGAACAGAATTAAACAGCCGTTTTTTCATTGGTACGGCACTCTATCCATCACCTGAAATTATGCAGCAAGCGATTAAAGCATCGGGTGCTGAAGTCGTAACACTCTCGTTGCGCCGTCAATCACCAGAGAATAAAAGTGGCACACAGTTTTGGGATTACATTAAAAGTTTAGGATGTTACTTATTACCAAATACGGCAGGTTGTCATAGCGCACAAGAGGCGATCACGCTGGCGCAGATGTCGCGTGAGATCTTTCAAACAGATTGGATAAAGCTAGAAGTCATTGGCGACGATTACAACCTACAACCTGATCCTTTTGGTTTGTTAGAAGCGACCGAGGCACTTATCAAAGATGGTTTTAAAGTGTTTCCCTATAGCACCGATGATCTTGTGCTTTGCCAGCGGTTACAGGATTTGGGTTGTGAGGTAGTAATGCCTTGGGGTTCGCCTATTGGTACAGGCAAAGGGCTAATGAATCCTTATGCGCTAACAATGATTCGTGAGCGTTTACCAGAATTAAATCTACTGGTTGATGCGGGTATAGGAAAACCATCAGATGCTTGCCAAGCAATGGAGTTAGGTTTTGATGGCGTTCTACTGAACACTGCGGTTGCAGAAGCAATAAACCCTGTAGCAATGGCAGGCGCCTTCTCTAATGCTATTGAAGCGGGGAGAACAGCTTATACCAGTGGCATCATGCCATCGCGTGAATCCGCATCACCTAGTACGCCGACAGTAGGTACACCTTTCTGGCATCAGCAACAGTGAAAACGGTTTCTAAAATAACAGAAGAGTCACTGCCAGTTTTATTAATTGGAGGCACTGATCCAAGCGGTGCAGGTTTACAAGTAGACTGGCAAGTAACCAATGCTTTGGGTGTTGAGGCGAGCAGCATCGTGACAGCCGTTACCGCGCAAAATGCAACGATGGTTTTAGACAGTGGCGTATTGCCAAGTCAGCAATTCAAAGCACAACTTAATGCTGTGAAAACAGAAAAATTCTCTGTCGTTAAAATTGGTATGTTGGGTAATGAGAAAATCATCAAACCATTGATTGATTATCTGGATTCTCAATCTAAATCGATCACAGATAGTTATGTGATTCTTGATCCCGTGTTGGTGGCAAGCAGTGGGGGTAAACTGCTAACCGATAAAGGTATTGCTCTTTTATTATCAAAGTTATTACCCTTAACAACACTCATTACCCCAAACCTTGATGAGTTAACCTTATTAACAAATTTACCGATTAACAATCAAGCCGAAATAGAACACGCTGCAAAACAGTTAATCACACTAGGGGCGACTAGTGTTTTGGTGAAAGGAGGGCACAGTTTAGAGGTAGAGAGTAGTACCGATTTATTGATAACGACATCAAGCACCATACACCTAATGGGCAAACGCTGGAAAGATAGAAAAAATGTACGCGGTACAGGTTGCGCACTAGCAACCACCATTGCAGCGATGATGAGTAAAGGCTATTGCCTAAAAGATGCCGTTGTTCTTGCAAAGGCAAACCTAAGCCGTGGTATTCGTCATGCCGTAATAAATAGAGGAGGGCAAAGAAAACTGCGTTTTAAAGCTGGAGAAGATTTACATATCGATTTGCAGGATTTCCCAAAACTGATCACGACCAAAGCTCAAAAAACCACGCCTGACTTTCTTAGTTGCGGGTCAAAATCATTAGGGATTTATCCAGTAGTTGACTCTGTTGAATGGATAAAAAAACTCGTTCCATTAGGTATTGAAACGATCCAGTTAAGAATAAAAACAGAAACAGAAAAACCTAAAAATCAAAGCATTGAAGAAATAGAGCAAAGGACTGAACAACAGATACAAGAAGCCATTACGTTTTGCAATACTTATAAAGTAAGATTATTTATTAATGACCATTGGCGGATAGCCATAAAACATAAGGCGTATGGCATCCACCTTGGGCAAGAAGATATAGCCAAACTCAGTAATGATGACTTGCAGAGTATTGCTGATGCAAAATGTCGTTTAGGTGTATCCACTCATAGCTTTTTTGAAGTGGCACGTGCGCATCAACTAAAGCCAAGTTATCTTGCACTTGGCCCTATCTTCGCTACCACAAGCAAAATAATGCCGTGGATTCCACAAGGTGTAGTCGCAGTGAAAATGTGGGAGCATCTATTAGGAGATGCATACCCTTTAGTTGCGATAGGAGGCATTAATGTTGAACGTGCAAAAGCATTGAAGGCTACAGGTGTGGGGTCGGTAGCGATGATAACGGCTATTACCGAAGCAGATGACTATGAAAAAGTGACGAAAGATTTATTGTTATTGTGGGGAAGCTAGTAAATATATCTAGAGCTAAGAATATGAGAGTATACTTAGCAAGATAATTAACAATTCTATTATAGAAAAATATATACGCAGTAAAAAAATACATATTTACCCTGATATAGCGGATAAAACTTCTGCCCTGTTTCTTATCAGGAGCTTATTAAGAGTTGGTTTTAGCAGCAAAATAATCGTCGTGGGACGTATTCCCATGCTCGGCAATTCATTGATATCTTTAGCCAAAGGAATGTCATGAAAACTTTATAAGTATATTTTTGATGTGGCATCTGATCTAGCCCCTCCTCTTCCGCCAAATACAAAAAAGCCCGCTATAAGCGGGCATTTTGTATTTGGCGGAAGAGGAGGGATTCGAACCCTCGGTACGGATAAACGTACACACACTTTCCAAGCGTGCTCCATAGGCCACTCGGACACTCTTCCAGAAGAAGCGGGAGTGTAAGCTGTTTTTATTGGAGTGACAAGGTTATCGGTTTAAATGTGATGTAAAAGTGGGGGGGTGTGTTTTAAGGAGGGCCTGATCAAGTCCATAAATTCTGCTGGCTTGTAAGTCAGTCCCCTCTTATTAGCTCACGCGGCTTAGCCAAGTTCTCAATTCTTCGTTATTGATTTGAACCATAGAATGACTATGCTTAAAATCAATGCCTCGA
>CAYOHT010000113.1:0-6649 GCA_964403815.1 uncultured Cocleimonas sp. | reverse complement strand
TTATTCATCGTATCTGAGGTAAAAGGGATACTGTTTTTAATCAGTCTTTTCTTAAAAAGCACACCCCCCCACTTTTACATGATCACTCCCAGTTATCAGGAATATTCCCCTATTTATAATAAAAAAGTAATTAAAAGCACTTGTTTCTTATTAGTTTGTATAATCACGGCTTTCAGATGCGTTTAATTAAAGTAATGGTTAAATAAGTGGCTGTGAGCAATAGACAAACAGAAAGTGAGAATAACCCGCGCGTAATATGGCGGCAACTAACCTTGGGCGTTTATCAATCTCCTGGTAATTTAAAGCTACACACACAGCGTATTTTATTTTGTTTAGATAAAAAGATAGATAAAGGGTTATCGGAGTATGCTTCTGGTGCATTGCATGATTTATTTGTCACCTTAAATGACAAGGGGAGTGAACTGCGCCACCGTATGTTTAATTTAGCCAGTCCTATTATGTCATTTGTCGACAGGGCTTATTTTAAAGTTTGGTTATCTGAAAATACAGATAAAAGCTTAGCGTGTTATCAATTTAGTGGCGCGGTGCTTAATAGCAAAACCTGTCAAAATCAAAAGAGTGAGATACAAAACTCGTATAGGGTTTCTCCATCATTTGAAAACACCTTAGAAAAAGCAAAGTATAAAATAGAATCAGGTCAGCTAGGGCAAGCACAAATATTATTAGAAGATTTTTGTTTAAATAATATTAATGATATTACGAGACAACAAGAACTGCAGCGATTTTATTTTTACACAAAAAATAGAATTGCAATGGATGCTTTTATGGCTCGACTAAACGATTCAGGTATAAAAGCCCCCAGAACATGGAGAGAACTGCAAGCATTATCAAAGGCGTGGTAACACTGTTATCAAGCACTGTTAATGTGGTTTAAGAAATTATTTAGGATGTTTATTTTTATGAAAAAATTTAGTCATTATTTGCTATTGGTATTGTTGGTAACAAGCAGCCAGACAGTATCTGCAGAAACGCGTTATCGAGTACAAGCATCCGATAACTTGAATGGAATTGTTGAGCGGTTTTATAAAAACTCTGACCTTTCTAAAGGTCAGTTAATGGTGGGTGTGCTAGCCAAAAATCCCAGAGCATTTAGAGGTGGAAATATTAACTTCTTGTTGCGAGGTAAGCGTTTAACCTTGCCTGATGACAATGAAATCAAACAAATTTCTCCTGAAATTGCGAGTCAATTACTATCCCAGCATGCAAGATTTTTTCGGATTGGTATAACAGGTGATTTAGACGTTCCGAGACTTGATGAGTTATCTATGGCTCCAGATGTATCAAGTGTGGGTAGTACTGTAAAAGGTATAATGTTAAGGCAAGATCAAACGAAAAAAATTGACCAGCTTCAACAAGAAAGCACTGCATTAAAAAAGCAGTTAGAAGAGTTACTCAATGATAAAGGAAATCGAGATAATCGTTTACTTGAAATAGAGAAATCATTAAAGCAGACACAAAATACCGAGCAACAAGGTAGCAAAAAACAAATAACTACAGAGACTGACTCGATAGAAAACCTAGAAAACACAAGCGAACCTGCAAAGAGTAACAATGCTAGTACTGATTTGAAGAGCAAGGTAGAAGATATAAAAGTCGAGCCACCTATGGTGCCTTCTAAGCCTAGCATAGGGAGCACAATAGATGAGATAGAGTCGTCTACAAAAACAGAAGCACCAAAAAAGGACTATTCAACAGGAAGCTCGCTATCTAAATTACTATGGCTACTTCCATTGATACTTCTTGCGGGTTTCTTGTTCCGTTATTTTGGTAAAAAACAAGCCGTGGTTGACCCTAAGGATGACACCATCGCACACTATGAAGCAGAATATTTGGCAGCCAAAGAAGATATAGACCCAGAGTTTGAAGAGGAAGACTTGGAGACAAGCATCAAACTAGATGTTGCGCGTGCTTATATTGAAGCAGAAGATACTCCATCTGCGCTGGATATTCTGACTGAAATTATGGAAGAAGGTAGTGACGAACAGCGCCAGCAGGCGCATGAGTTACTGGAGAAAATTTCTCCAAGCTAAACATCATGTAAAAGTGGGGGGGTGTACTAGGCTAGTTAGTAATAACGTCATTCCAGAATATTTTTAGTGGGGATATATTTGAACCTGCTAGTTCAGAAGGATTCCCAATAGAAGTATTTGGGAATGACAAAACATTTTAATGTAATGGCCTTAGAGGTGTGTTTTCTAGCTATTTATCCAATAAATGTATCCAATGAATAACAGGCACATCACTCACCTCTTGCAGGTGTGTTTGACAACCGATATTTCCTGTCACAATCATTTCTGGTTTATGTCTTTGTAAGCTTTCAATCTTATTTGCTTGAAGCTGTTTTGAAATTTCAGGCTGTAAAATCGAATACGTTCCTGCTGATCCACAACACAAATGCTGGTCACTCACGGGAAGTAATTCATAACCACAGTCGATTAATATTTTCTCAACTACGCCTGTTACTTTCTGCCCGTGTTGTAAAGTACAAGGTGGATGCCAACTGATTTTTTCTGATCCTTTTTTGTCGCTAAGAGAAAGGGATAACTTAGAAAGATCTTCATCAATAATGATTTCCGAAATATCCTTGCACAGCTCCGATACACGTTGTGCTTTTTCGGCATATTCCGCATCGTTATGCAAATGGTGGGCATAGTCTTTTACCATCGCGCCACAGCCGCTGGCTGTCATAACGACTGCCTCTACACCGCTTTCAATTTCTGCCCACCAAGCATCAATATTATTTTTCATAAAAACTAAGGCTTCATCCTCAGCGGATAAATGTTGGCTTACTGCACCACAGCATCCTGCCTTTTTAGCAGTAATGAGTGAAATGCCTAACTTGTGTAACACGCGCGCGGTGGCGGTATTAATATCAGGTGAAAGTGCAGGTTGCACACAGCCATCTAAAACTAACATTCTACGTTTATGTTCTGCCACAGGCATGTGACCCTTGGCAACTTTTCGAGATATTTTAGATTTAATCTTAGCAGGTAAAAAGGGTCTAAAAACACGCCCAATTTTTATGGCAGGGGTAAAGCGGTTACGGTAAGGAAGCAGCGTTAACAAGGCTTTTCGGGTTATGCGTTCTTTAAACCCACGGCTTGATTTCTCTTCAATAACTTTCCTGCCAATATCCAATAATTTTGAATAGGGTACGCCAGCAGGGCAGGTGGTTTCACAGTTTCGGCAGGTGAGGCAACGGTCAATGTGCTTGCGTGTTGATTCACTAACAGGATTGCCTTCCAGTACTTGTTTAATGAGGTAAATGCGCCCGCGCGGACCATCATTTTCTTCGCCTAAAAGCTGGTAGGTTGGGCAGGTGGCGTTGCACATGCCGCAATGCACACAGGAGCGTAGCGCTTCGTGGGCAGTTTTCAGGTCATGTTTGTTTAATAATGCGGAGGAGAGTTCTGCTTTCATGCCCTAAAGTTCCTTGTAGATTCGGCCAGGATTAAAGATGCCTTGCGGATCCATTTGGTTTTTTAATTGCTTGTGTAAGGTGAAGAGGGCGGTTTCTAGTTCTGGGAAACGAGCAGCACCATCATCATTGGGTATATTATTAAACAAAGTGGCATATCCCTTTTGTGATTTTGCAATATCACGAATGATGTTGACAGGTGCGTTGCTGTGAATCCATCGTTGTGCGCCACTCCATTCAATTAACGCTTCATCATCCAGTTGGATTTTTTCAGGCGTGGCTGGTGGCAGAGAAAAGCGCCATAAGGGCTTATCATCATTTTTGCTATTCGTAAAAAACTCGTGTGTATGATCACGAATACCTTGCCAAAAACTATCAGCATTTAAGTGCTCATCACCTTTAACTTTCTCTTTGCAAGATTGCAATACTTGTTCAGAAGCTGAAAGACGAATAAGCGCGGTATTATCCAACCAAGCCGTTGCGGTTATGGGTAATGTGTTTTTACGCAAGTCTTGAAAATAACTCAGGGCTTCAGTTTGCGAAGCTTCAAAAGCTAACGTGATATTGTGTTCAGGCTTTGGGATAACACGGACAGAAACATTTAGAATAACGCCCAATGTGCCTTGTGAGCGCACCATCATGCGAGACAGGTCATAGCCTGCAACATTCTTCATCACCTCGCCACCAAAGTTAGCAATTTCGCCACTGCCATTGATGATATTCACACCAAGAATTGAGTCACGAGTAGAGCCAGTATAAGCCCGACTTGGCCCTGCGATGCCACTGGCAATAGTGCCACCGATGGTTGCCGTATCTTGCTGGTCAGATAAATAATGAGGCGGCTCAAACACTAGGATTTGATTGTTCTCAGCTAATAACGCCTCAATATCACTGAGCTTAGTGCCAGCTCGCACCGTGATACAAAGCTCACTCGGATCATAATTAATAATGCCAGTATGCGCGCTGATGTCGAGCGGCGTTGCATCAACCGCGTTGCCGTAAAATAGTTTGCTGTTGCCGCCGTGAATGTACAGTGGTGTTTGATTGCTAATAGCTTGTTTAACCTGAGCTTGAAGCTCGGTAGTAATATCGTTATCTATAATATTCATTTGTAGCAAAACATCATGTAAAAGTGGGGGGGTGTACTTTTAAAAATCATTAGAACCTCGGCAAATCAGGGAAGGGCAACTCACCGTTATGAATATGCATACCGCCCAACTCTGCACAGCGGTGTAATGTGGGGATAGCCTTGCCAGGGTTAAGTAGTGACTCAGGGTCGAAGGAAAGTTTCACCGCGAAGAACTGAGTCAACTCAGCATCATTAAATTGCACGCACATTTGGTCTAGCTTTTCGTAGCCTACTCCATGCTCGCCTGTGACGGTTCCGCCAACTTCAACGCACAGTTCAAGAATTTCGCCGCCAAATTTTTCGGTAGTTTCTAGCTCGCCTTCAATGCTGGCATCGTACAAAATCAGCGGGTGTAAATTTCCATCGCCCGCATGAAAAACATTGACCACGCGCAAGCCATATTTTTCAGACATTTCAGTGATGCGTTTTAAAACATGAGCGATTTGTTTGCGAGGAATTGTGCCATCCATACAGTAATAATCGGCAGAAATTCTGCCAGCAGCCGAGAATGCAGACTTTCTTCCTGCCCAAAGTCGTGCCTGTTCTTCGGGGCTATCGGCAATTTCAATGGCAACGGCTTTTTTATTTTTGAGGATAGCGTCCACTCTTTCGACTTGTTCAGCCAGTTGAATCTCATCGCCATCTAACTCACATAAAAGAATAGCGGCAACATCGAGTGGATAGTTGGCATGAACAAAATCTTCTGCGGCGTGTATGGCGGCTTTATCCATTAGCTCTAAGCCCGCAGGGATAATCCCATCGGAGATAATGGCTGCGACTGCATGGCCCGCATCTTCAATTTCATCAAATGATGCCATTAATACTTTAACGGATTCTGCTTTAGGTAATAATTTCACAGTGATTTCGACAATAATTCCCAACATGCCTTCTGAGCCTGTTATCAATGCCAATAAGTCATAGCCAGGCGTGTCGAGTGTTTCAGAGCCTAAAGTGATTAGTTCGCCATCAATAGTGACAATTTTCACTTGCATCACATTGTGAACGGTTTGCCCATATTTTAAAGAATGCACACCCGCCGAATTTTCGGCAACATTACCGCCAATAGAACAGGCAAGTTGCGATGAAGGATCGGGCGCGTAATAAAGCCCGTAGGGCGAAACCGCTTCGCTAATGGCGAGATTACGCACACCAGGTTGTACAACGGCGGTGAGGTTATCGGTGTCGATACTCTCTATTTTATTAAAGCGCGATAAGCCCAAAACAATACCGCCTTCATGAGGAAGCGCGCCAGCCGAAAGCCCAGTGCCTGCGCCACGAGCAACCACAGGAATTTTGAGTTGTGAACAAACTTTTACAATTTTTTGTACTTGTGCAATCGAATCGGGCAGGGCGACCGCCACAGGCAAGCGTTTATAGGCGGCAAGCCCATCGCACTCGTAGGGGCGTAACTCTTCTTCGCTGGTGAGTAAATAAGCTTCTGGCAAAATATCAGAGAGTTGAAAGATTAATTTATTGTATATTTGAGTATCAAGAGACATATTCATTATTCTAACTTGAGTTACGATGATATACACTATCACCCTTTATTTATTAGGAATAATTTTAGGAATCCTTTTGACACTTTCTCTCTCTCAAGCTTTCGTCATAATGCTCGGTGGTTCACTAGGCGCGTTGATGCGATTTGTTGTATCGGGCAATATCACAGAAAAGCTGGGAACAAGCTTTCCTTATGGAACGCTAACCGTCAATGTATTAGGATCTTTTGTGATGGGTTTTTTGGCGATGTTTTTAGTTGAAAGAATGGGTTTAGACCCATTGTTAAGGTTAGGAATATTTGTAGGGTTTTTAGGCGCATTTACAACCTTCTCAACCTTTTCTATGGAAACAATGAATCTATTTGAGCAGGGCGAAAGCGTTCGCGCGCTGGTTAATATGTTTGTTAGTGTGGCATTCAGCGTGTTGGCAGTTTGGCTGGGAGTGATGCTGGGGAAACAGCTCGGTTAGTAAAAAAAGTAAAACATCATGTAAAAGTAGGGGGGTGTGCCTTCTATTAATCAAAACAGTAAATGGTAAAAAGATAAAAAATGTTAGATATAAAATTATTAAGAAATGATCTTGCA
>CAYOHT010000112.1:3896-6726 GCA_964403815.1 uncultured Cocleimonas sp. | reverse complement strand
TCTCCTTCTCCGCCATTATTATTGGTGTATTGCTCAATAGGTAGTTCTTGACTTAGCCTATTGAAGACAGCAAAATACGCCACCTCGTTATAAACGACCTACGCGCTGGTAGCTCAGTTGGATAGAGTACCTGGCTACGAACCAGGGGGTCGGGGGTTCGAATCCTCCCCAGCGCGCCATTTTATTCAACAACAAAGGAAACCTGAGGGTTTCCTTTGTTGTTTCTGAGTCACCAAGAAGTCACTGCGCTAATCTACTTCCTAGCTAGATGTTTACTGTTCGTCGGGCTGCAAATAACTATGAAAAAATCGAACTAACACTCAATAATAAACGATAAAATATTTAGGAGTGAGCTCCATGTCAACAGTTTTGCAAGAACTCATCGTGCTGGTCATTCTATTTCAGCCCAAATAGTCTCAGCCGTGAATTTTGGCATTAAGGCTCATGGGAAAAGGCATGTAAAACTAGGGGGGTGTGTTTTTTTATAAGTAAAAACCAATAACAGTAGTAATTAAATTAATAGGTATCAAAGAATTAAGTCTCTGTTCAGTTGTCTTGTGAGAAAATAGCTCCGCTTATCTGAAAAGTTGTTGTTAAAAAAATAATAAAAAGAACGACAACACAAAAATAAAAAGTAGGTAGCTAAAAATAATATAACCGCAGGATAGCGGCTAATAATTACAATAATAACGGAGAAAGAAGGGATGTTAATTTTAACAAGACGTGTCGGTGAAGCGCTGATGATTGGTGATGATGTCACAATCACAGTGTTAGGCGTAAAAGGAAATCAAGTACGAATCGGTATTGATGCACCCAAAGAAGTGGCGGTACATCGCGAAGAAATATACGAGCGTATTAAAAGTGAAGCATTAAGACTGGTTGAGCCAGAGAGCGCATAACACCAACCAACCATAATATTTAATCTTTAAGTGATTACCTTTGCACCATTTGGTGTGCCAAGAATCAAAACATCAGCAGGGCGCTGAGCAAATAGCCCAACCGTTACTACGCCTGGTAGTTGGTTAAAGTGTGCCTCCATTTTCACAGGCTCCATAATCTTCAAACCATGAACATCTAAAATAACATTGCCGTTATCGGTAGTGAAACCTGTACGCAATTCAGGTCTTCCGCCCATCTTTACAATCTCGCGCGCAATATAACTACGCGCCATCGGGATAACTTCAACAGGTAGTGGGAATTCACCCATCACATCCACCAATTTACTTTCATCCGCAATACAGATAAATTTATCACTCGCACCTGCAACAATCTTTTCGCGCGTTAATGCGCCACCGCCACCTTTAATGAGGTTCAAGTGCTTGTCAGATTCATCCGCGCCATCGACATAAAGAGAGAGTTGCCCTGCATTGTTCAAGTCCATAACAGGGATGCCGTGGCTTTTTAAGCGATCTTCACTAACCACAGAGCTAGCAACCGTTCCGTCTATTTTGCCCTTGACCGTTGCCAACAAATCAATAAAGTGGTTTGCCGTTGAGCCTGTGCCTATGCCCACAATCATGCCTGATTCTACATATTCTAGCGCTGCCTGTGCTGCTGCTATTTTCATTTCATCTTGTGTCATGGAAAACTCCGTCAGTAATTATGTATGCGAACATCATACCTGCAAAGCATAAAAATCTATACCAATGAAGTTATAGATTGATTAATCCGCTATGCCCTCGTACAGTTCACTCATGAATAAAAAAATCATCGAAAAAATATTAACCGCCAGAGTGTATGACGTAGCCGTTGAAACACCGCTTGAGCCAGCAAAATCCTTGTCTAAGCGCTTGGATAATAGTGTTTATCTAAAACGTGAAGATTTGCAGGCGGTTTTCTCCTTTAAATTACGCGGTGCATTTAACTGCATGTTCCAACTTTCTGACGAAGAAAAGGCGCGCGGTGTAGTAGCCGCATCAGCAGGAAATCACGCACAAGGCGTGGCAATTTCAGGCGAAAAGCTAGGTATTAAAACCACCATCGTTATGCCTAAAATAACACCTGATATAAAAGTAAAAGGTGTTACATCGCGCGGTGGTAAAGCGGTTCTGATTGGTGACACCTTTGATGATGCCTACGCACACGCGATGGAGTTGGCGACAAAAGAAGGCATGACGTTCATTCATCCTTTCGATAATTTAGATGTAATTGCAGGGCAAGGCACCATCGGCATGGAGCTTTTGCGCCAGCACCCAGACCCCATTGATGTAATTTTTGTCGCTGTTGGTGGCGGAGGCTTAATTTCTGGTATCGCAAGTTACATAAAATACCTAAGCCCAACGACAAAGATAATTGGTGTAGAGCATGAAGAAGCGCCCGCAATGTTTGAAGCCTTCAAGCAAAATAAACGCGTGTTGCTGGATAGTATTGGCACCTTTGCAGACGGAGCCGCAGTGCGGCAAGCGGGCGAGAATACCTTTGAGATAGCCAAAGAAGTCGTTGATGAAATGATATTAGTCAGCACTGATGAAACCTGCGCGGCAATAAAAGATGTTTTTGAAGAAACCAGAACACTGTTAGAGCCAGCGGGCGCGTTAGCTACAGCAGGTATGAAAAACTATGTTCAAGAACACCAATTAAAAGATAAACAAATCATCGCTATAACCAGCGGCGCAAATATCAATTTTGACCGCCTACGACATGTAGCAGAACGCGCAGAGCTAGGCGAAAAACGTGAAGCAATCTTGGCTGTCACAATTCCAGAACGTCCCAATAGCTTTCGGGAGTTTTGTAGCGCATTGGGCGATAGAGCCATCACAGAATTCAACTATCGCTACTCGGACTCAAGCGATGCTCAAGTCTTTACAGGTGTAAAGCTGAGCGATGGAGA
>CAYOHT010000112.1:0-3796 GCA_964403815.1 uncultured Cocleimonas sp. | reverse complement strand
GATCATTGGGATGAGACGGATAACCCTGCTTATCAGAGTTTTTTGCGGTAGTGCTGTTTAAGTGCGCTCTGTAAATGATCATGTAAAAGTAGGGGGGTGTGCTTTTATTTCTCAAAACATCGAGATAAGACTTGATGTAACAAGGCTGATTAGATAAACTTACGCGCCTTTCAACACCTGTACGACTTTGGGTGTTTAAATATATAATTTTCGTGGTTGCCAAAACGTTTTAAGTTTAAGCAATTACATAGCATTTTTTTTGGAGAACTATCATGGCAAAAGTTTGCATGGTAACAGGTAAGCGTCCAGTAGCGGGTAACAATGTTTCTCACGCTCACAATAAAACACGTCGTCGTTTTTTACCAAACCTACACACTCACCGTTTTTGGGTTGAGAGTGAAAACCGTTTCGTAAAGTTACGTTTAACAGCTAAAGGTATGCGTATCATTGATAAGAATGGTATTGATACTGTACTGGCAGATGTTCGCGCTCGCGGCATTAAAGTTTAGTCTAGGAATAAGGAATAGAGACATGCGTGATAAAATCAAAATGGTATCGTCGGCTGGAACAGGCTACTACTACACAACGACTAAGAACAAGCGTACGATGACTGAGAAATTAGTTAAGAAAATGTACGATCCTAAAGTTCGTAAGCACGTTGAGTTCAAAGAATCTAAAATTAAGTAATTAGTTGTAATGACTGGTTCAAAAAGCTCGGTATTGCCGAGCTTTTTTATGCCTGTATTTAACTGGGTGTCTTCGTTAGGTAAGCATATCCGTCAATGGTATTAAGTGCTTATCGAAGTATTGGTCGCATCAATCCTTAACTAAACGGCATTGCAAAGTTTGTTATACTAAGCACAATCAAGAAAAACAATTATTCGACGAATTGGGGAATTCAACACGAATGAGCAAACAAGCTCTCATACAAACCAGTGCTTTAAATCGCTATTATGGTAAATATCATGCTGTAAGTGATTTTAATTTGACGCTTCACAAAGGTGAAGTGCTGGGTTTACTCGGCCCAAACGGTGCGGGCAAGTCAACCACCATGCAAATGCTTACGGGCAACATTTCCCCCAGCTCGGGAACAATAATCATCAATGGTGTGGATTTATTAGATAATCCAAAACAAGCAAAACAATCAATTGGCTATCTGCCAGAACAACCGCCTGTTTATCGTGATATGACCAGTAATGAGTTTTTAAAATATTGCGCGGCATTGCATGATATTCCAAAAGCCAAACACAAAGTAGCGATTGATGCCGCTATTGAGCGTTGTGGTTTAGGTGATGTTTCAAATAAGCTAATCGCCAACCTTTCCAAAGGCTACCAGCAACGTGTAGGTATAGCGCAAGCAATCTTGCATCGTCCTGATGTTGTCATTTTAGATGAACCAACCGTTGGGCTTGACCCTATCCAAATTACTGAAATTCGTGAGTTGATTCGCGAGCTGGGAAAAGATCACAGCGTCATATTATCCACGCATATTTTGCCAGAGGTTCAGGCGGTGTGTGACCGTGTGCAGATTATCAAACAAGGGAAGACGGTTTTTTCTGATACCTTTGAGCAATTAGAACAACGACAATCAGTCCCAGTTTTGTTGGTTGGCTTTGAATCTGCTATTGACGAAAAAGAACTATCCGCGTTGGCGGGTGTAAAAAATGCTCAATCATTAGGTGGGAAGCGTTATCGACTCAGCTATGACAAATCGCCAGTAGCATCTGATGTTTTTCAGCTAAGCGTTGCGAAAGGTTGGAGGCTTAATGAGCTAAACCAGCAAACAGAATCACTGGAGCAAATATTTATGAACTTGATTCATAATGAATCGGTTGCCAGCAAAAATACAGAAGAAGTTGTAAAAGAAAAGGTGGCAGAAAATGGATAAAATTTTCACCATCGCTACCACGGAGTTTAAACGCTTATTCAATTCACCATTGGCGTGGAGTGTGCTGGCTATTTTGCAATTTATTCTCACGTTGATGTTCCTTATATTTTTGGATGCGTATATAGGTGAAATTCAACCCGCAACGGCCACCATGGAAAATCCGCCAGGTGTGACAGCGATTGTATTATCGCCCTTATATATATGGACGGGCGTTATCATGCTGGTGATTATGCCGATTATGACCATGCGGCTGTTTGCCGAAGAGCGTATGAATAAAACGCTAACTTTATTATTGTCATCGCCCTTGTCATCAACGCAAATAGTGCTGGGTAAATTCCTCGGTATCGTATTTTTTATAGTATTAGTGATTGCCATGATAAGCCTGATGCCATTGGCACTAACGATAGGCACCACGCTTGATTGGGGTGTGATTTTCACTTCGTCGTTGGGGCTATTCTTATTGCTTAGCTCATTCGCGGCGGCGGGTTTGTTTATTTCATCATTGACGAGCCAGCCCATTATTGCGGCAATCAGCAGCTTTGGTTTGCTACTTTTCTTAGTCGTTTTATATCTATCAGGAAGCTCGCAAAGTAATAGCAGTGAAGTGTTTATTTACCTTTCTCACTTCAGCCATTTTTTGCCCTTTACCGATGGCGTGTTTGATACCAGTGACTTGGTGTATTACGCCTTATTCATAGTCGGTTTTTTGATTTTATCCATCCGTAAACTAGATAACGATAGGTTGCTAGGATGAGTAAAAAGACGACTAAAAAGTTGAATATCGGGCTGCGTTTTCAAAATATTATATTTACGGTTCTTTTTATGACCGTGATTGGCTTGCTTGCATGGCTAGGAAAAACCTACCAAACTGAGTTTGATTTTACTCATAGCCAGCAAAACTCCCTGCATGGTTCTACACAAAAGTTACTGCAAAAACTGGATAAACCGTTGGAGTTAATCGCTTACATTCCTGATGATGTCGTTGTGCATAAGGGGCTGAAGAAGCGTGTTAGTAAATACCAAAAGTATAAAAAAGATATTAGCTTAGAGATTATCAACCCTGACTTAAACCCTGATAGAGCCAAAGCAGACGGTATTCAATTCAGCGGGCAGTTGCTAATCCGCTTGGGCGATAAAAGTGAAATTATAAGTTTGTTTGATGAACAAACCGTTATTAATGTCTTGCAACGTCTGTCACGTGACAAGCCTCGGCTTGCAGTATTTATAGAAGGGCACAACGAACGCCAGCCATTTGAGGAAAACTCTAATGGCATGTCTAAACTGATTAAGGTTTTGGAAACACAGGGCTTTAATATTCAGCCACATAACTTGATTCGTACTCAGTCGATCCCTACCGATGCTACTTTTATTGTTATCGCCGCGCCTCAAAAATCATATTTAGAAGCAGAAGTAAAAATAATCACAGACTATATCAAGCAAGGTGGAAACCTGCTGTGGATGCACGAACCAGGTGAAATGTTTGGCTTGGATAGTCTTGAGCAGCAGCTAGGTATCATCATCAACGAAGGAACAATGGTGGAAGGAAATCAAGCATTGCAAGATATGTTCGGTATTAAGCATCCTGCTGCGATTGCGATTATTGATTATGCGGATTCGGATATAACCAAAGACTTAGCAGCGCATACGATTTTCCCCTTCGCGACCGTGATTGAGCGCGATACAGAAGATGAAAAAGCCGAGCAAGATAAGCAAGATCAAAAGTGGAAATATCAGCCCTTGCTAACAACATTGCCTACAAGTTGGCTAGAGTCGGGAGGGGTTCAAGGTGATGTGAAATTTGATGATGATGTGGACAGACCTGGCCCACTAGATATTGCAATGACACTTACTCGCCCAAATAGCATAGATGAAAAAGCGCCAGATCAACGCATCGTTGTTATGGGCGAT
>CAYOHT010000111.1:0-6813 GCA_964403815.1 uncultured Cocleimonas sp. | reverse complement strand
CCCGTTCAAAAATTCACCGAGCAATATCCAGGCATAAAACTAAAGATCGCCAATGAAACAGGGCGTAATGGCCTAGAAATGTTACGCAATAACGACATCGATTTAGCCATAGGCTCAATGTTAGAAATCCCAGATGACATTGAGTACGAGCCAATCGTCACTTACAATCCTGTTTTAATTGCCCCAAAAGATCACCCTCTTTCAAAGCATAAAGAAGTAACGCTAAAAGACATTAGCCCCTTCGGGTTAATCCTCCCTCCCAGTCATTTAAGTACATGGCGTATTGTCAAAATGGTATTTGCCCATCACAACACCAGCTACAAAGTCACCCTAGAAGCAGGTGGATGGGAAGTCATTAAACGCTATGTAAAAATAGGCTTAGGCATTTCAATTGTCACCGACGTTTGCATCACAGAACAAGACCGTGAAGAAATGACCGTGTTACCGTTGGATAAATACTTCCCCAAGCGTAGCTACGGCATCGTGACGCGTAAAGGCAAGTTTTTGTCAACACCTGCAGAGCGGTTTATTGATTTGATGAAAGAGTGTTATGAGTAAAGATTAAAAGATTTTTTGCCACGGAATACACGGAAGGACACGGAAAAAGACTAATATTCATCGATGCACACCCCCCTAGTTTTACATGATGTTTGACCCTTTAAAACTAGGGGGGTGTGTAATTACCATTCATTGAGAAAAGTATTATGGGTGAGATAAGATATAAAACATCTTTTCATCCGTGCCTACACCTGCACAAATTAATGTATTTGAAGAAACTTTAGATAATGTAGCCTCACTGCCTTTAATTAAAAGAGCTTGTATCTGTGTTCCGCAGTCTTCTCTCTTTAAAGTAAGAGGATAGTCTTTATCTTTAGGAGAAATAGTACCTACAAACAACAAGACATATGTATCAATATCTTTGTAATATTTTATATCGATTTTTCCAGAAGCACTGCCTTTTACAAAGTAGCACGCTGGTTTCATATCAATATTCCCCACCTCTTTATTATCTACGGAAAGTGAGCAATTTTCATTATTTAAAGAAACATCAACTACTCCCGCTTTAGTATTCTCAGTCGAACTAGAAGAGGATTCTCCGCAACCATTAAAGAAGAATGAAAATAAAATAACTAAATAGGTATAAGTAAATAATTTCATTTATGCTACTTCCCAAAACCATGCTTCTTGCGCCCTTCCAAAATACTCAGGAGCACCTTGGCTCATCTTTGTACCATTCCATAAGTCGATATGATCCCCTTGACTTCCAGGACCCCAAAAATTCTTTAAAAATACAATTCCTTTTCTACCTGAGTAGTCTGATGAACCCACATCTTTCTTTACCTCCGCTTCTCCAAAATATGTAGATTGTGAAACCATCCAATCGCAAGCTCTTGTGCTCTGAGAATATGTATTTGATTGTGATTATGCCCTGGATAACATTTCGCCCCTGAAAAAGAACTTGTAGGGACACCAGCATCACTAAGGCAAACTCCCATTCTTATCGCACACTGGTTATTAAAGTTTATTGTGCCATCTGTCGTACAAGGGTTAATAATCCCTAGGTTTGCAGGATGAAAAGACCAAAGCAAGTTAAAAGAAATCATGTATTCGCCTATTTTTTAGTTTATTAACACTTTAAAGAGTAGCACTCTTTACCAAATAATAAGAGTATTTCCTAGCCAGGTGTAACAGTTTTTATTACAGCGAAAAAAGTGAATAAGGATTATCATTCAAAATTCTATATATCATGTAAAACTAGGGGGGTGTGCATGGGAATAAATATCTTTAAAAAGTAGTTTTCTAGTTCAGATTACGCCCGCTTTGTTTCAGATCAAGGCGAAGAATATGAGCTTACGCTAGAAGAGCAGACATAAAAATACATTTTATCTTCATATTGCGTTCGTTTTGCTTCAGAACAAGGCAGGAAAAGTGAGCTTACATGCGTAAGATCTTTTCCTAACGCAGTGCTGGAGCAAATAAGAATGTAATATGATGAGAAAATAAGTGGAGGCGACCCACACCAGCAACACCTCGGCACCCGAATCCACCACTACCGTTGCTCCCTTCCGGGCCTGGCGGGGTTTGCGGCTTATCGTCGCGAGGGAACCAATGCAGATCACCATTTTTTAGACTTTCTATAACAAACCACAAGAAGAATCTTGCGGTGCGCGGGATTATGAGGGAAGATGCTTTTTTACACAATACCATCCCGATAAAAAGACAATAAAAATGCCATTTACACTTTCTCACGCCGTCGCTGTTATTCCACTGTATAAATATCTAGGAAAATTTGGTGCTTTATCTGCGCTTATTATTGGCAGTATGACCCCCGATTTTGTTTACCTTTCTTCCTATTTAGACCGTCACGTTGATAGCCATTCTCTGATTGGCATTTATCTTTTCTCTATTCCTGCGGGCTTGACTGTTTATTATATTTACCACTTTCTGATGGCACCTGTGTTGGTTTCACTATTGCCAAAAGTGATTCAAAAGCACTTGCATGAAGATTTATTTTTAGGACGTCTGCCTAATATCCCAAGCTACACCTTGGTTTTCTCGCTGGTGATTGGCGCTCTCACGCACGTCATATGGGACTTTTTCACACACCAAACTGGCATCCCGCAGTTTGTTCCCTGGATGGATATTCCGCTAACTTCGATTGATGGTTACGACATAATGTCGTATCGCATCTTGCAACATTTCAGTTCGTTATTTGGTTTATCGTTATTGGTATTTTGGATTTGGAAATGGATGGGTAGAAACAAACAAAAACCACACACCACGTTCATAAAAGACCATTGGCAAGCGCCTAAACACCTCAAGCTATTCAGCCTTATTATTTTGTTTTTCGTTCCAGCCATTGTTGGATTAGCTTACGGCTATGCCAACTTTCCTGATAACGACAGTATGTACGGTTTGTACGCAGCGCAGGTGTTTTTACGTTTTGGAATTACTGCGGCTATGGGTGCATTTCTTGTTTGCTCTGCAGCTCTGGGGCTTTTGTATCAGTATTTTATTTGGTCAGATTCGTAGATAAGACCTATACTTTTACATTTCTTTGCGTCTTATAGTCCGCTGTATTGCTTGAAACAATATCAACACTATAGCTCTCAATTATCTTTATCATATACAAGTATGCCTCTGCTTTTTCTGGTCCAGACCACATTGAACCAGGAGGAATAACAAGCCTTTTTTTAGGATTTGCATGAAGAACTAAAGTTCCTTGTGTCCCATACTCTACACGTTCAATTTCCTTCCACTTCATTCTATACTCAGAAAAAGGTGAGAATACCGATATAGCCTCATTGGTAAACTTTATATGAGAAACTGTTGCTAAAATAAAAACACCCAAGCCAACAAACAATAGAAAAAATGGAGTGACACTTTTTTGTCCTGCCGTCCAAGACATAACGGCAGCAAATAAAAAGAAAGCTATTGATAACCATGCAACAATTTTGTATGGCAACATACCGACACTATACTCCTTCATTATAGTCACTCTGAGACAAACGCTCCACCCAAAACGAAGTACCTCCAGCAACACCCACGGGCATCACAAAGAAGTTTACAACAGGAATCATCATCAGCAACGTTAGCGTTCCGCCAAAGCCAAGTGCTACCGCCCTATTCTTTCGCAATAAACCGAGTTCTTGTTTTACAAATAATTCATGGTTTCCCATGGCGTAATCGGTGTATTGCAGGGATAGCATCCAAGCGCCGTAGAGCGCCCAAGCGATTGGCGCTATAAGGTTTACCACGGGAATAATGCTGATGATTAATAAAACAGAAAGCCATTTGAGCATGTACAATATTTTGCCGCCTTCGCTCATTATACTTTTGCCAATGTTACCTGCGAGTGCTTTGTAGCCTCTAAACTCAGGCACTGGCTGACCGTTGAGCTTTTGCTCTACGCGTTCGGCAAGCAAGGAGTTAAACGGCGATGCGAGTAAATTTGCCACCATCGTAAAAGTATAAAACACAGCAATTAAAATCAAAATCGCAAACAACGGCCACAAAAGCCATTCCAATCCTGTTTGAATAAAGTCAGGCAACCAGCTAGGCAACATGCTTGCCAGCATCTTCTGCATCCATACTTCAAATTGCGTAAATGCCACCCAAATGCCGACTGAGAATGTGGCAATATTAATCAGCAGTGGCACAACCACAAATGGACGAATGCCTTTTTGTAACACCAGCGAAAAGCCACTAAATGCAAAACCGACTCCTTGTAAGAAACCTTTAATCATCATTTTTCAATCCTTTCTTATGAATACCAGTACCGAGCAACGCTAACAATGCCGACCCATAGGCAGCTTCGGTAAACGCTGATCCTCTTATATCAGAAAGCATATCAACTTTAAGCTTATTT
Organism: uncultured Cocleimonas sp.; assembly: GCA_964403815.1. Lineage (GTDB taxonomy): Bacteria > Pseudomonadota > Gammaproteobacteria > Thiotrichales > Thiotrichaceae > Cocleimonas. Next base: position 2,444 of record CAYOHT010000111.1, on the reverse strand, counting down.
TTACGGATATTTGTCCATGCTTTATTTTTACTCCCGCCCCCTACACTTCTCACCGACGTTACAGCTGGCGCGCCTAACTCAACCAGTTTTTCATAACCTCGTTTTTCGATAGTGGCGATGCCTTCTAATACACCTTGGAAAAATTCAATATCCGATTCAGGGCGCGGTGATAGTTTTGGCTGTTTTGTTGTATCGGCAACAGGAAAACGCTCGCCTGCTTTTAGCAACGGATAATAATCCAAACCTGTCGGTTTTTCAGGCGATAGCTCTGTGGTCATTTCATCAATTTGAGTTTGCGAAAAATAATGCTGTAACACTTTAGCACCAGAATTGGATGCACCACCTACCAGCCATTGATTGTTGAGTCGATGTGAATAAATACCGTGTTCGGGCGAGAAAATTGGTTGATCAGAAATGAGTTTTAAAACCAAGGTGCTGCCTAGCGATGTGACAGCATCACCAACTTTATCAGCACCTGTGGCGATAAATGCGGCGATGCTGTCCGTTGTGCCTGTGACTAATTGTAATGAGTTTGGTAAGCCCAGTGCTTCGGCTTGCTTTGAATCAATTTGAGCAACGGCTGTTCCTGCGGGAAATACCTTTGGAAGCAGTGCTTCATCAATGCCAAGCTTTTTAAAGTCATCCCCTTCCCAGCATTGATTGACGACATCGTAGCCCAGCTTTAGGCTGTTATTTTCATCGCTGAATGTATAATTATTGGCAAGCTTACCAAGAATATAATCAGCTTGGTGTACGGCATGAACAGGAATATTTGAATCATCATGTAAAAGTGGGGGGGTGTGCTTTGGCGGTATGATATGGTTATCTTGAGCACACCCCCCCACTTTTACATGATTGTTTTTTATATTCTTTGTTAAGTTCTCAGAATGTTTTAACAACCACATTAATCTAGCCAAAGAACCCGATGCACCCTGCCCGCCATTCTCTTTGGGCAGAACTTGCTTGATAACTTCCGCCTCATCAGTGGCACGCAAGTCGTTATACATCAAGACTTGTGTCAACGGCTCACCGTTATCATCGACAATCAAAATCGTCCCTGATGTTCCATCGACAGCGATTGATTGTAAGTTTTGTTTTATCGCACTGGGTAGATTTTTAAGTAACTGAGAAACAGAATCCCACCACAATTCTGGCGTTTGTGTATCAGGATTATCGTATGCCACAACGGTGCTTGATTGCACTTGCTTATCCGCATCAATCACCACCAACCGACAGCCCGATGTACCGAGGTCTATACCTGCAAAGAGTGCGATTTCAGCAAGCATAAGACTACGCGCTACCTTCTGATTCAATCACTAATATTCTAGCTTCACCTTGAGGGTGAGCCACATGTTCTGTGCCAATCGTTGCGTGAAAAATATCGCCTATATTTAAGGTGCTGATTATAATTTCTGAATCGACTTTGTAATGCATATCAACCACGCCATCCAATACTACAAATATTTCTTCGCCATCATTAATGTGCCATTTGTAAGGTTGATCTGTCCAATGCAAGCGAGTGGTGATGCCATTCATATTGGCAATATCTAGCGCGCCCCATGCTTTATCGGCTGTGAAGTTTTTGCTTTGGATGATTTTTGGTTTTTGCATGAGTCTTCCTGTTATAAATGAGAAGTACACCCCCCCACTTTTAAGTGATATCCCATTCGTTTTTTGAATGGCTACTAGAGCTTATGCAGAGCTCCATGATAGATTTCTTATTAGCTCTTCACTACCTTTTCTAAAACATAAATAGATTCTTTCACCTCTTCCATTCTCGTATCCAGCATATCTAACGAGTCTTTAATGCCACGGTTATAAAAGTATGGCCCGACCTCTTCAGAGAAAAAGTCTAATAAAAACTCAGCATCAAAATTACCAATCTCTACATCTAGCTCTTCATGCAGATACATTTTAATTTTGGGGACGAGTGTCTCTTTTTCTTCTTTGGTAAATTTTATTTCAGACATTCAGAACATACCCTTGCCAGCGCGCATCATATTCTGCACCAAAGCTTTTATAAAATGATTGAGCCTTTATGTTATCACTCAAAACATCCCATTTCATGCGTCCACAGCCTTTTTCTTTGGCATCGACGATAGCAAGTCGCATCAATCTTTTTCCGATGTTTCTCCCGCGTGCGCTTTCATCAACATAAAGTTCTTTGGTAAACAGTGTCGGTTTTAAATCGTAAGTGAAGGGAATTAGGTAGTAGACAAGATAGCCCATTAGCTTTGAATCTTGCTCAGCCACAAGTGCGGTAAATGTTGTAGGGGATTGTGAAAAACCATGCTTGAGTAAGTCACTTTCAGTCACGACAAAATCCTCAATATAACCCTCAAACTCTGCGAGTTTTTTCATTAGTTCAAGTAGTAATTCACAATCACTGGCTACCGCACAACGGATTGCTGCTGGGATTCTTGATACGGCTGATGACATGAATA
>CAYOHT010000110.1:1196-6843 GCA_964403815.1 uncultured Cocleimonas sp. | reverse complement strand
TTATAAGCATCCTCTCAATTAATCTTGAGGGTAAACATACAAGTGGGGGGGTGTGAAACTTAAATTATACTGAGATATCTTAAAAGAAATGATGAGTTTAAAAATGATAGAGCTTGATAATGAGGGTAATCGCACCTATATTAGCTCTAACTAATTTACTTTATGCCTATGAGGCTTATGTTGAATAAACCCCTTACAATATTGTTTATATTTTTCGTGTTGTTGCCATTGCAATTTGCAGTGGCTGCGCCTAATAACGGTGCTGTACCAAACAGTACGTTAAAGTTAGCGATGTTAGATTTGGATAGGGCAAAGGATAGAACAGCTAGAACAAAGAATAATAAAGTCAAAAAAAGCAGTAATAAACGCTCAAAAAGGCTAAAACGACTGGTATCAAAAAGACGCTCAATCATTGCTAAGCGTAGTTCATCAAAAAGGTCATCAGGTTGTCTAAGCTGGTCAACTACTAAAATCAACAGCAAGGCAAAACGCTTTGAAGATGCCATCAACAAATATTCGCGCCAATACGGTATTGATAAAAACTTGGTTAAGTCCATTATTACCGCTGAATCATGTTTTAGGGTTAAAGCAAAATCACACGCTGATGCGCATGGATTGATGCAATTAATCCCAGCTACTGCAAAGCGTTTTGGTGTAAGCAATAGTTATGATCCTACGCAAAATATTCGTGGTGGCATAAAATACCTCAAATTCCTTAAAGGGCATTTCAAAGGTGATTTAAAGAAAATAATAGCTGCCTATAATGCAGGCGAAGGTGCGGTTGATAAATACAAAGGGATTCCACCGTATAAAGAAACTAGAAACTACGTTAAGAATGTCCTTAAGGTGTATGCTCGGTTAAGCCCTAGGAAATATAAAGCAAATAAAAGCCGCGTAAAAGCCGTTTACCAGCCACCTAAAATGGGCAATAAAGCAGGTAGACAGGGCTGGCAATATAACCGCCGTTTAGCGCCGCATCTTTATAAGCAATAACGTAAAGCACCTGTATACCTCCCCCTTTTTAGTGAACTTGTCGTTTGCTGTTTAAGCGCTCAATTAAATTATTAGAGTTGAAACCCCGTTACACGATTGATCATGTTATTGGTTATACCAAAGGCTATGTAAAACTAGGGGGGTGTGCTTTAATACTCTTTATTACGTTAATTCGCCACATATCCCCATGAATAACCAAGAACTCTTAAACTATCTCCCAGAAAACAATCTACTAAAAGACCGTGTAATCCTTGTTACGGGCGCAGGTTCTGGTATTGGTCGTGCAATTTCTTTGGCTTATGCGCGTTTTGGTGCAACTGTTGTCTTACTGGGTAAAACACTTAAAGAATTAGAATATGTTTATGATGAGATTGAGGCGGCGGGTTACCCTGAGCCTGCAATCTATCCTTTAAATATGGAAGGTGCGACAGCGAAAGATTATCAGGATATGGCCAATACCTTTGCTGAAAAGCTCGGTGGTTTGGATGGAATTGCGTTGAATGCAGGCTGGTTACCCGCGTTTATGCCGTTTAAAGAATACGATGTTGAAACGTGGTCAAAAACAATCAGTGTTAATTTACACGCCAACTTTTTAATCACACAAACCTGTTTGCCGTTGTTAGAAGCTGCCAAAGACCCCGCCATTATTTTCTCCGCGCATGATTCACTAAAAGCCTATAACGGCGCGTTTGGTATTGCAAAAGCAGGCACACAAGCGATGATGGATATTTTAGCGGATGAGTATGATTTGGATAAAAACTTTATTCGCATCAACAGTATCGACACAGGGCCATTACGTACTCAAATGCGTAAAATGAATTACCCCGGTGAAGATATGGATATATTGGCATTGCCAGAATCTATCGTAGGGCCTTATCTTTATTTTATGGGTTCAGATGCGGGGACAGACCCAGATAAAAGCACCGCTAATAAGATACAGTTTGAGAAGCTGTCGGCTGATACAAAATGGTCGGGCGAAGTAGATTAAACTCGTTATTTACGTTGCTTAAAACTAACAATGAATCAAGATAAGCTTTTCGATAATCCCCAACAAGTCGTTGATTTTGCTTTCGATGATGCGGTGGCGGATGTGTTTCCTGATATGATTAGGCGTTCTGTGCCAGGTTATGAAACGGTAGTCTCTCTCTTGGGCGTACTGGCTCAACAATACGCACAACCACATACCAATGTGTATGACTTGGGTAGCTCGCTCGGTGCGGCAACGCTTTCTATGCATCGTCAAACACGCACTAAAGGCTTAAAGCATATCTGCGTGGATAATTCAGAAGCGATGGTCAAACGATGTAAATCACGCTTGGCAAGGCATATGCCTGATGCAGACTTACAGGTTCTTTGCGATAATATTGAAGACATTGAGATTAGTAATGCATCGTTGGTGGTGATTAATTTCACCTTACAATTTCTTAGTCCAGAATCACGTTTGGCTTTACTTAAGAAAATATATAAGGGCTTATTGCCTGGAGGTGTTTTGGTGCTTTCTGAAAAGTTAGTATTTGAGAATAAGGAAGAAAACCAACAACAAATCGATTTACATCTAACCTTTAAAAGTGCCAATGGTTACAGTGATTTAGAAATCAGCCAAAAACGTGCAGCTATCGAGAATGTGATGATCCCAGACAGTTTTGAAATGCATCAACAGCGTTTACAACAAGCAGGCTTTAAAGAGTCTTATCAGTGGTTTCAAGCGTTTAATTTTGCTTCAATCATTGCGAAGAAAAATTAACCAATGTTTAACTTTGATGCTTTATACCAAGATTTAATTGCCAATGATTTTGAAGAATGGCAAGAAATGTTGCCAGCTAAACTAGAAGCGACTCTTAGTGAAAGACAACACGGTAAGACAGAAGAATGGCAGAAAATATTAGAGAACTTACCTGAGATTACCGCCTCAGAATTAGAATTAAACGCCGATAAAGTCCAGATTGGCTCAGTGCAAGACTGTGATGAATTATCAAAACATCAATTAGAAAAACACCTCAAACAACTGCATCCGTGGCGCAAAGGGCCGTATGAATTGTTTGGTATGCATATTGATACCGAGTGGCATTCCGATTGGAAGTGGCAACGGATTCAACCACATATTAGTCCCTTAAAAAACCGCTCAGTATTGGATGTGGGTTGTGGCAACGGCTACCACATGTGGCGCATGTTGGGTGAGGGCGCAAGGCTGGTGATTGGTGCTGATCCAAGCCAGTTTTTCATGGTGCAGTTTCATCTGCTAAAGCATTATGCATCATCATTTAAAGAACAACTCCCATTACACATCTTGCCGTTTAAAGGTGAAGAATTACCCGCATTTACCCAAGAGTACAAAGGTAAAGGATTCGATACGGTATTTTCTATGGGCGTGTTGTACCACCGCATGTCACCCATTGATCATTTACGAGAGTTGAAATCATTTATCCGTAAAGACGGTGAATTGGTGTTAGAAACACTCATTATCGAGAGCGAAGAAGTTAATGTACTCATCCCCGAAGACCGCTACGCGAAAATGCGCAATGTGTGGTTTATTCCCACACCTGATTTATTAGTGCGAATGCTAGAAAGAGCAGGTTTTAAAAATATCCAAGTGGTCGATATAAACCAGACCAGCATCGAAGAACAACGCAGTACTGGATGGATGGAATTTGAATCACTTGAAGATTTTTTAGACCCTGATGATCATAATAAAACCATAGAAGGCTACCCCGCGCCTAAGCGTGTTGTTGTGGTTGCGACTGTCTAGTTTTTTGTATTTTGGCTCTAGTCATAATCTATCATGTAAAAGTGGGGGGGTGTGCTTTTAAACTATTTGTTCGTCCTTTTGTGTTTTTTCGTGACAAAAATGTTAATGTCTATCTCCCCCGAAATCCATTTAAACAGAGACTTCATGACTAAAATTATTGCTGTTGCCAATCAAAAAGGCGGTGTGGGTAAGACCACCACCAGCGTTAATCTGGCGACCTCTTTGGCAGTTATGAAGCGCAAAGTGCTGATTATTGATATGGACCCGCAGGGTAATGCGACTACAGGTGTGGGTTTAGATAAACATAGTCCACCTGTCTTTTTAAGCGATGTGTTATTGGGTGATGCACAAGTCGAAGCGGCTATACAATCTGTGCCAAATACGAACATTGAGGCCTTGGCGGGCGGACCTGATTTAACCATCGCTGAATTTCAAATGATGAAGATGGATGATCGTGAGTTTTGTTTACACAATATTCTCGGTGATATTAAAAGCCGCTACGACTTCATTATTATCGACTGTCCACCTTCATTGAATATGCTGACAGTAAATGCCTTGGTTGCCGCCAATGGCGTTTTGATACCCATGCAATGTGAATATTATGCTTTGGAAGGTTTATCGGCATTGGTCGGGTCAATCAATACGATTCGTAAAAATGCTAATCCAGGATTAGAAATCACAGGTGTATTAAGAACAATGTTTGATCCACGGAACAATCTGTCTCGCGATGTGTCCAAGCAGCTGACGGAGCATTATAAAGGTAAGCTTTACAATACCTCTATTCCAAGAAATGTACGGTTAGCCGAAGCACCCAGCCACGGTTTACCTGCTTTATTGTACGATAAGCGTTCCAGCGGAGCCTTGGCGTACTTGGCTTTAGCAGCCGAAATGATTAGAAAAGAAGCGGCTCGTGAAGCGGCTTAATCAAAGTCTCTTGAAGACTTTGGAAAAAAATATAAATTTAGGGTATTAACAAAATGGCAGTAAAAAAACCAGGGCTAGGTCGCGGCTTAGATATGTTGCTCAGCTCAACAACCCAAGACGTGAGTAAAGATACCGAACTAAAAAACCTACCTGTAGAAAAAATTAGCAAGGGTGAATACCAACCACGTTTAAGTATTGACCCTGATGCCTTACAAGAATTGGCAGAATCCATTAAAGCGCAAGGCGTAGTACAGCCAGTGGTAGTACGTCGGTTGGATGCGGGTAATTATGAATTGATCGCAGGTGAACGTCGTTGGCGGGCTTCTCAAATTGCAGGTTTACATACGATTCCTGCCATTATTAGAGATATACCTGATCAAGCCGCGGCGGCAATGTCGCTGATTGAGAATATTCAACGCGAAGATTTGAACGCGCTTGAAGAAGCGATTGCGATGAGTCGTCTGATTACAGACTTTGGTTTAACCCATCAACAAACGGCAGAATCAGTAGGGCGTTCGCGCGCAGCTGTAAGCAACCTTTTACGTCTTTTAGATTTGGAGGATGATACTAAGGAACTGCTTGATACTCGTAAAATTGATATGGGTCATGCGCGTGCATTATTGGCATTGAGTGGCACATTACAAGTTGAAACCGCGCATAAGGTTGCTAAAAACCAGCTATCGGTACGCGAGACTGAAAGACTGGTCAAAAAGCTGACGGAAACGGATGAAAATACCAAGAAAAAAGCACCTGTTCAAAAAGCATTAGAAGTGAAAAAATTAGAAGAGTCACTATCAGCTACCTTGGGTGCTAATGTGAATATTCAATACAATAATAAAGGCAAAGGAAAACTCGTCGTTGAATATAATAATTTAGATGAGTTGGACGGCATTCTTGAGCACATAAAATAACCTATGGTGCTGAACTATGGATGCTGAAATTCGTTTCTTTATGACTCTCGAAGATGAGTCAGAATTCCTTAAA
>CAYOHT010000110.1:0-1096 GCA_964403815.1 uncultured Cocleimonas sp. | reverse complement strand
AAAGCACTAAACAGCGTTTTATCACTGGGGATTGTGAGTTACTTTACACACCAACAATAATTGAAGATAACACGATGTACTCTGGTGTATTAGAGATCAGGATAGAACATGATAGAGATACAGCGTGTAAAAGCCAACTGCGCGCTAATGCCGCTTATAAAAAACTAAGAAATTGGTTAAAGAAAAAATACTGGAGTCGCTTGGCTTATATCAATAAAACAAAAAATGACAAACTGATGCCGACGCGCATCCATTGGTTAGCGCCTGAAGCGAAAAAATGGAAAGAAGAAAACCCCGAAAAGCACATCTTGAAACTATCAAAAACGAGCTGGATGGTATTTGATATTGGATTCTAGTATGAATAGGGATAGAACAAGATACCAGCCCTTCGACTCCGCTTAGGGAGTAACATCTGATAGTCCTTTGAGCTTATATAGAAGAGAAGCACACCCCCCCACTTTTTAGGGCATGTTTATTGTGTTATTAGTTTGTTTAGCCTAGCTTATCATCCGCCACATGATAGGTCGGGTCTTCAACCATGTTTACTTCAACCAGTGGACCCGCTTTTTTTAGTAGCAAGCGACATTCTTCGCTGACATGCTTGAGGTGCAAACGCTTTCCTGCACGGTCATAACGTATGGCTAATTTATCTATTGCCTCAATCGCTGAATGATCGCTGATGCGTGAGTTTTTAAAATCTACGACCACATCGTCGGTATCTTCTTTGGGTGTAAAGATTTCTTGGAAGTTTTGCGTTGAGGCAAAGAACAAAGGGCCATTGATCTCGTAAACTTTGTTGCCCATGTTATCGATGCAGGTTGTTGCGTTGATGTGCTTTGCGTGCTCCCATGCGAAAACTAGCGCGGATAAAATCACACCGGCAATAACGGCTATTGCTAAGTTATCGGAAATTACCGTAATGGCTGTTACAGCGACAATAATAAACCAATCGGCTAATGGAATTTTACCCAATAAGCGTAAGCTACCCCATTCGAATGTGCCGATCACAACCATAAACATGACGCCAACAAGCACAGCGATGGGGATGGTCTCGATGAGTGATGATGCGTAGAGGATGAAGATTAGTAAGAAGAGT
>CAYOHT010000109.1:2064-6843 GCA_964403815.1 uncultured Cocleimonas sp. | reverse complement strand
ATAAATTTCAAAGTCAATCTAACGCTATGGAGAGGAACAATAGAATGTCAGAACTATTTTGTGAAGAATGGATGAATGCCTTAAAAGATCAGTGGAACGGTGACCCAGGTGTTGCTGATAAGCTTGCAGAGATCGGGTTTAATTCCGTGATTTGTTGTGGATATAAAGATGAAGATGAGCCGCGTGGCGTATTTACCGTTGTAGATGGTGTTTGTATCAGTGCAGGCGATTGGGACGGTGAGGAAGCAGATTGGGATATGCGTGCAAACCCCAAAGATTGGAAAAAATGGGTAAGCAAAGGCATCGGTATGGCGGGTCTTGGAATGGCTTATGCCAGTGGCAAGCTCAAGTTTAAAGAAGGCGATTACGGCGCAATGATGAAAAACCCAAAGATGGCAGGACCGTTTGTTAAGAGTTTTGGTCTAATGAAGAATATTAATACTACTTGGTAGAATATTTAGTTAGAGTATTAAGTTACAAATAGCTAGGCTCAGTATTAAAAATTAGAAGCCTAGCTTCATACAAATAAAAAATAGATTATTAATTAGGAGTTTAAAAGGTGGGATTTATAAAAACATATTAGCAGTCATCGGTTTGGTTGCATTAATCGGTGGTGGTTACGCATACAGTAAATTTGGTGGTGAAATGGCAGAGTTTAATAAACTCGATGCTGGCGCTAAAAAAGTTTACATGAATATGTGGGAGAACCTAAAAAAATACGGTAACTCTGCTGATGCAACGGTGTGGAGAAAACAAGTAGAAGAAGGTGTTTCTGCTGAAGATGTCGCTGAAGCGATGAGCTCAGTAGCAACGGAGCTGAATATCAAAGCTGTTGGTATTTTACCGCTATCAAAAGAAGTTGAAGCTAAAACGGGTGAGAAACAACGTTTACTAACAATTTATCAATACTGTAACCCTTTAACTGCAATGACAATGGTTGAATACTCGGATGCTTTCTCCGCTTACTTACCTTGTCGTATAGCGATGGTTGAAGACAAAAAAGGCAAGCTGTGGTTATATACGCTTTAGATATGGATATGATGATCCACGGTGGAAAGACACTACCTGATAAGCTTCTAAAAGAAGCTAATAAAGTTAAAGATGTTATTTTGAAAATAATGGAAGCGGGTGCTAGTGGCGATTTTTAATATTCATTAAAAATATTAGTACGTTTTTATGAAGAAACGAGGCTAGTCCTCGTTTTTTTGTATCTGCTTAAAACCTCTACAAGCATACCTAATAAAAATAACCCTTGAGCTGAATACCAAACATAGAAACCTAAACCAAGCTCTTTAATATAAATTTTCCCTAGGCTGGTACCTGATGGTATCTCAGAAAACTCTAAAGTCTGTGATGCCAAGATGAATGCGATAGTACTTAATAGTAAAGCCTGTGTGGGATGTTTATTAACTAATAATAAAGCAAGTAAGTTCAATGGGTTTGCAAACCATGAAAACTGAAAGATCACTAAGCCAACCCAGCCAAGCGCTAATACCCAGTAACCTTGAACAGCTTCACCTGAGGTAAATAGTGAGGTAAGGAAGAGGGACAAAAGAAAAAGGATGAAGCCAACGTAAACAATCAGTCTTGTCATCAACGACAATTCAGACATTAGTTGTTCGTATGCTTGACTATAAAGGGGTTTATTAGCGGTTTCTACCTTTTTCATGCTTCTAATGTAACTGATAGTAAGCGTGTGGCACATTACGCATCTATAAAAGGCCATAATGTAATGACGAGTGTGAGTGATTATCTAATTTATGAGAGCACCTTTTGTCCGAATGGCTTTGTTTGATAGGCTGTATTGTCATAAAATGAAAGAAAAAATAATAATAATAAATAATAATGTCTAAACTATTTCATGGTTTTTTTAAGCAATCGGTTAGCCGTCTCGTTATGGGTAGCTTCGTGTTTGTATTGCTTTTACCGCTTGGCTTTCTGGCTTCTAGTATGCCAGAGCAGTCGTGGGGCAGCGTAAAAGAGGAGATACTTGAAAAACACGAGCTTATTGCAAAAAGTACGGGTGAAACAATTCGTTTATACTTTTCATCCTACCAAAAGTCGCTACAGGTATTTGCTAATACTGCTGACTTAGTAAACACTAAAATGCCTGAGAAGTTTAAACTACGAATGGCAGAGCTTTTGACATCGCTTGAAAACGTTGATGTAATTTCATACTTGTCGTTAGATGACTATTCAAAAATCATCTCTGTAAGACCTAATGCTCAGGGTACATTCAAAAACTCATTGGATGAACCTTTTCTTAAATACCTTACCTTTGGTAATAGACACACCTCTATTAGAGATGTTTCTCCCGTATTTAAAAGTACCATCTCTAATCAGCCTGTAGTTTTAGTAAAAACGTATGTTTATGATAAACAGGGTACCAAGAGAGGTATTCTCTTTGTTGAAATTAGCTTATCTTTTATTAACGATACCTGTGCCAAAATTGGCTTAGGCTCAAAAGAGCACTGTTCCATCGTTGATTCGTTAGGGAAGGTCGTTGCTCATCCCAATAAAGCATGGGTTAATGAGAGTTTTGATCTTTCAATGTTACAGATTGTTCAAAAAATTAAAAGAGGTGAGTCTGGAACAATGGATTTTGCTTCCGAATATCTTCAAGAAGAAGCGGTTGCAGGTTATACAACGGTAGAAAAGTTAGGTTGGGGAGTAATGATTTTTCAATCAAAGTCTGCTCTTGATTCTCCTTTAAAAGAAGTTATGAAGACGATTCTAAAATGGTTGGTTTTTGGTATTGGGCTTGCCTTGGTTGTCGCATACTTTATAACGCGTCAGATTACAAAACCAATCAGCCAGTTGGTTATTAAATCAAAAGAATCTGGGATACGATCACATACCTTTAACTTAGGCGATGTTCCGAAAAATACTCCTGTTGAAATTGCACAGCTATGGATTGCAATATCTTCATTAGTCACTCGACTACAGCGCTCAAACAATGAAGTAAAAAAGCTGAACTACTCTTTGAGCAAGGAAGTTAAAATAGCAACCGCTAAATTGAGGCAAACAAACAAACACCTCTATAAAATCAGTAGCAGAGATCACTTAACAAAGATTGCTAATAGACGTTATTTTGAAGACACCGTAAATAAAGTTATTGAAATAAAACAAGGTGATAAAGCGAGCATCATCCTAATTGACGTTGATAAATTTAAGTTTATTAACGATACCTATGGGCATGATGCGGGTGACTTAGCATTAGTACATATTGCAGAGCTAATGAAAAAGTGTACGCGTGAAGGTGATCTCCCTGCGCGCTTAGGTGGTGATGAATTTGTTATTTATATTAATAATTGTGGGCCAAAATCGCTAAATAGAGTAGCTGAAAACTTACGTAAAGCTGTTAAAGACAACCCAATCGTATGGGCAGGAGAAGAAATACCTCTGTCCTTATCTGTAGGAACGGTTAACCATGAGATAGATGGTGAGATTACATTAACCCAGTTATTAAAATATGCTGATGAGGCAATGTATGTTTCTAAAGAGGATGGGCGCAATAAAGTTTCAGCCTACGAGTTTGTGATAGAGAGCCCTGAAACAAAGTCAGTAAATATTGATTATCTTGATAGTATAGCTGAAGTTATGTTTGAGCCAATCGGTGAAGTTGTGCTGGACATAGTAGATGAAAATACAAACGACCTTGAGAATGAAGATATGGATAAGTTTGAAAATGAAGAGGATAGCCTTCCTACGGTTTAAAAAGCACACCCCCCCACTTTTGAATGATAACTCGTTAGCTTTTTAACGACTGCTATCGTTAACCCAATATCACCCACAATGCCTCTCATATATTAAACGTATTCCTTACTTCTAAACGAGTGAAAAACACCTTTTTAGCACATTAATACTCTCAAAACTTGATTTTAATTACCCCTACTAATTCTTAGTAGCGGCTATAGTCATTGTCTTTTTCGGCTATACTCTGGGCGATAACTATTTTATGAAAAAGAGAAAATTATGAGTATTAGTAATGAAGATGTCACAAAACTTATTGAAACCAGTTTTCCAAGTGCGAAAATCAACGTGGGTGGTGATGGTTATAAATATGAAACTACCGTTGTTTGTGCAAGTTTTGAAGGATTGAATACGCTAAAGAGACATCAGGCTGTTTATGCTTCGGTTAATTCAGCCATCACTTCTGGCGAGCTTCACGCGCTAACGATCACTGCAAAGACGCCAGACGAGGCTTAAACCGTGGAAGAAGCCATAACACACGCGTTAGATGCTCGTCGTTTGCTGTGCCCAATGCCCGTTATTAGAATACAACAGTTGATAGATGAGTTAGGTAGTGATGCTATTGGCGAGCGTATTGAAGCAGTTTGCACAGACCCAGGCGCGCTGTACGATATTCCTGCATGGGCAAAAATTCATGGTCATAAGCTGATAGAAACCAAAGAGGATGATTATGAATACATCATCACAATAGAGATTTGTGAGACCAGCTAGGCATGACTAAAGTCACCACAAAAGTAACCATAACCAGCCGTGAAGACCGCTATCAGGCCACGCGCAATGTAACGTTTGTTGGATTGGTGGTAAATATTTTTTTATCGTTGGCACAACTTATTGGTGGGTTTTTTACGCACTCGCAAGCACTAATTGCCGATGGTATTCACACGCTATCTGATCTTGCTAGCGATGTTGTGGTGCTTGTTGCGGCAAAAATGGCGAGCAAAGATGCAGATGATGACCACCCCTATGGACATGGACGCTTTGAAACAGTCGCAACGGTTATTCTTGGGCTTGCGCTAGCAAGGTGTT
>CAYOHT010000109.1:0-1964 GCA_964403815.1 uncultured Cocleimonas sp. | reverse complement strand
TAATGATGGTCAAAAGTTGATGGATAAAAATCCCGTTAGAAGATTTATTGTATGCCTTGCTTAATGGTTCAAGGAACAACCTCTGATGCGGGCAAGAGCATTCTTGTCGCGGGCTTGTGTCGAGTGTTTAAGCGTCGTGATTTATCGGTAGCACCCTTCAAACCTCAAAATATGGCACTCAATAGCGCAGTTACGCCCGATGGTGGCGAGATTGGGCGCGCGCAAGCTTTGCAAGCGCAAGCGGCGGGTGTGCCGTTAAGCGTTCATATGAATCCTGTCTTGCTCAAACCCAATACGGATACGGGAGCACAGGTTATTATTCAAGGGCATTCGATTGGTAATATCGAGGCACTGGATTATCACGAATACAAACCCAAAGCCGCCAAAGCTGTTTTTGATTCTTTCAATAAGCTTGCCAATCAATACGATTATGTTTTAGTTGAGGGTGCAGGAAGCCCCGCTGAGATTAACCTCCGCAAGGGCGATATTGCCAATATGGGCTTTGCTTTACGCGCAAATTGTCCTGTAATTATTATTGCCGATATTGATAAAGGTGGCGTATTCGCGCATTTAGTTGGCACACTCGAGCTGTTATCAAATGAAGAGCAAGCACTGGTAAAAGGCTTTGTGATTAATCGCTTTCGTGGCGACATTGCGCTATTGCAAGATGGTTTAGATTGGCTTGAAGACTACACAGGCAAACCTGTTTTGGGTGTGCTTCCGATGTTGCATGGTTTACATCTTGATGCCGAAGATGCCGTGCCAGAGAATGTTTTAAATACAGATAGTAACAAGTTTAAAATTATTATCCCACGCCTGCCCCACATCAGTAATCATACTGATTTTGAACCACTACGTTTACACCCAGATATTGACTGCCAATATATTTCCCACCTAGAAGAAATCCCTCCCGCCGATTTAATCATATTGCCTGGTAGTAAAAACGTAGGGTTCGATCTTAATTGGCTTAAATCACAGGGCTGGCAAGATGCCATCAATAAGCACCTTCGTTATGGCGGAAAACTCATCGGTATTTGTGGCGGTTTACAAATGCTGGGTTCTGCTATTCACGACCCACAGGGTATTGAGGGTAATCCACAAAGTTATGCGGGTTTGAATTTATTGGATTATGAGACAACGCTAACAACTAAAAAACAGCTCACTAATGAAACAGGCAGATTAGCCTTTTTAGATGATGAAGTTAGCGTTAAGGGCTATGAAATTCACGCAGGTATCAGCACAGGACAAGCACTTGAAAAGCCTGCTTTGATGTTAGGTGATAAGCCTGACGGTGCAATATCAAATGATAACCAAGTCCTAGCCAGCTATTTACACGGACTGTTTGATGAGCCTAAAGCATTGCAAGCCTTGCTTGATTGGACGGGCGCTAAAGCCACTCAAAGTTTTGATATAAACACTCAACGCGAAGAACAACTAGAGCGCTTGGCAGATGCGATAGAAGACAGCCTTAATATGGATAAAATATTAACGATCTGCGCGTAGTCAATCTTCGTTAACCTTTTCACTTCACAGCTTCAAATTATCTAAGGCGCGCTCTAGCTTTTGCCATTGTTGTTCATTGGCGGGCAGACCAAATCGCAATGCTGGGTAGTCAAAGTAACGAATTAATACACCTTGCTGAGCAAGTTGCTGATAAATAAACTTGGCGCGAGGATGACGAAAAAAGGCAAACAATGCCGTACAGTGAACATGTTCATTAGTGGTATTAAAGTACACCCCCCCACTTTTACATGGCTTTGTGAATATGAGCTCTTCAAGCAACTCTTCTAAACGTTTTGATTCGGTTGGTAATAAGGCTTTTTGTTTTTGTTGCCATGCGCTATCTTGTAAGGCGACTTTACCTGCCCAACGCGCGGGGTGGCTAACCGACCAATCGTTTTGTTGATGTGCTAGCTGTTTTAAGATTTTATCTTCTGCCCACACAAAGCCTAGTCGTATTCCTG
>CAYOHT010000108.1:0-6848 GCA_964403815.1 uncultured Cocleimonas sp. | reverse complement strand
CACACCCCCCCACTTTTACATGATACCTATTAAAGTTATGGAAAGTTATAGTTAAAGTTATAGATTTAATCGTGAATAATCATATAATTGCCGTGTGAATTCCCACCTTCCTAAATTATCTTTTCCTCTACTGCTCTCCAGCTTGCTTTTTACAATGGTGCATGCAGAAGTTGAAACGACTTACAGTGACAATAGTGTTAATGCTGCTGTTAATGTTGCCAAGGAAAAGCCAACCGAATGGGGAAGGTGCGCTGCGTTACAACATACACACCCAGCGCCAAAGCAGTACTCTACGGCTACCCAACAGCCCTACCCCGATGCTGTCTATCTTGAAGCAGATACAGGAATTATAAGACCCGAAGCTGATTCCACACTACATGGCAATATAGTTATCCAAAAAAATGGGATTCTATTTAATGCAGACCATGCCAGCTTTGATAGAAGTACGCATATTGTTACCGCAACAGGTGATGTTATTTTGGTTGCTCCTGAATTAGAATTTAAGACTCAATCAATTAAATATAACTTAAAAGACCACACAGGCACTGTTAAACAGGCAGAATACAAAGTGGGTAAGCTTGATGCTCGTGGAAAAAGCCAAGAAATTAAATTAATCAGTCAAAATAAAATAAGGCTCAAGCAAGCAACCTTTACTAGCTGTCCTACTCCTAACCCCAGTTGGCACATTAAATCTTCTGAGATTAATATCAATAAAAAAACGCAACAAGGTAGCGCAAAGAACGTAACATTTAATGTGAAGGGCGTACCTGTATTTTATTTCCCCAAGTTTAACTTCCCTTTAAACAACAACCGTAAGTCTGGGTTTTTAACACCCCGTGTACGCATCCAGTCAAACACGGGAATATCACTGCCTTACTATTTTAACCTTGCTCCAAACTACGATGCGACTGTCACAACAACCCTTAATGATCGACAAGGACTCATGTTTGATACTGAGTTCCGTTATCTAACCCCTAAACATAACGGTATTTTTGAGTACGACTTTATCCCTAAGGATAAGTCTTTTGATGACACCTCCAACAGTGCTTTTGGCAAAAAGTACCGTGATTACTTCAACTTAGAACATCACACAGCATTATCTAAAAACACGAAAATCAATCTGTATGCCGAAGGTGTATCAGATAAGGACTATTTTAATGACCTCTCTGATTCATTGGAAACAAGTTCGCGCTCTTCATTACAAAGACGCTTAGAAATCATCCATAAAAATAAGCCTTGGACATTAAGCGCAGCCGTGGAAGATTATCAAATACTCGATACTAACGACTCACCTTACTCAAAGCTTCCAGAACTCAAACTGTCTTACAAACCAAAAACTGCACCAAAAGAACTTAAAATGGGAATGGATATTGAGCTAGTAAACTTTGACAAATCAAACGATGTCACCGGTACTCGCTTGGATGCAAAGGTATTCGTTTCAAAAAAATGGGGCAATGACGCATGGTTTATAAAACCCACGCTTAGCCTTCAATCGACCCTGTATACCTTAAACAACACTATCGGCGAAAGCACGCTCAATCGCACCCTACCCACATTCACCTTGAATAGCGGCTTATTTTTTGATCGTAATATTACAATACATAGAAAATCAGGCGATAAACACTACACACAAACGCTAGAGCCACACCTGTTCTATTCTTACACTCCATTTAAAGATCAAAGTGATTTCCCTGTATTTGATACGGCAAGAACTAATTATTCCGCTAGCACACAACTATTTTCAGAAAATCGCTTTACGGGAAAAGACCGTATCGCAGATACCAACCGTCTAGCCTTTGTTGTCAGCTCACGCCTACAAGACAGAGAAAATGGCAAAGAGCTATTTAAAGCCAGCATCGGTCAAGTTTTTAACTTTAACGATAAAAAAGTCACACTCCCAGGTGGAACTATTCAGACAGGAAAGAAGTCTGATCTTATACTAGAATTATCAGGTCGAATAAATGATAATTTCAGAGTAACAACTTCTGCTTTATGGAATCTTGATAATAAACGCATAACTAATACCGAACTTCGTTTAAACTATCAAGACGAGAAAAGACGAATTGCCAATATTAGTTTTCGTAAGTTAAACACAGAGCTAAATACAACAGATAATGAGTCCACACAACTTACTTTATCAGCCGCGCTACCTATTAATGATAAATGGTCATTCGTTGGTAGTTTAGAACGAGATTTAGAAAACAAACGTAACCTAGAAACATTAGCAGGTTTTGAGTATCAAGATTGTTGCTGGAAGACACGCATAGTTGCCAAACGCTACTTAAGCTCCGATAATGTAAACTACGAAACGCCCATTTTTATCGAATTTGAACTCAAAGGAATTGGCGGTCTAGGCAATGGTGCAAGACGCGAATTAAAGGATAAAATATACGGATATGATGATTATTAAATGCTTCACCCAACTTATGAAAGCACCCCATTTACAAACGCTATTCGCCTCTTTTTTACTGACTACTGCACTGACAATGTTTGTATCTGTTACACATGCTGAGGACATTCAGCTAGATAAAATTGCAGCATTAGTGAATAATGACATTGTTATGTTTAGTGAAGTTAGAAAAGCTGCTTTACGTGCAAAGCAATCCAGCAAAAATAAAACTTCTGACCAAACCTTGATTAAAGATGCTCTTGAGTCACTCATCTTAAAGAAAATCCAATTACAACACGCCACGGAAATAGGCATTGTCATTGATGATGTGGCTGTTGATCGTGCCATGCTCAGTATTGCCAAACAAAATAAGCTCAACTTAGAACAATTTCGTGTCGCATTAATTAAAGAAGGCCACGACTACAAAACATTCCGCGAGAGTATCCGTGAAAGGTTATATTTAGATTCTTTACGAAAGCGCCACAAAGGCAGCAAAAAAGCAATCAGTGAATATGAAGTGGATGATCTTATCAAAGCAGAAAGCATTCAGCTTAGCCAAGGCGTTCAATACCACTTGATTGATATTCTCATGCCTGCTCCCAATGGCACACCTGTTAAGCAGTTCAATAAGTTATTGACGCGCACTCAAATTCTTAGAAAGAAACTACTTGCGCAATCTAGCCAAGTATCAGAAGCATTGATTACAAAAATGGGCGCAAGAAGCACTGATCTTGGTTGGAAAAGTGCCCAATCACTAAGCCCCGCTTACATCCGCACATTAAGCCTAATGGGTGCTGGTGAGCTATCAAATGTCGTGCGCGATCCAAAAGGTTTTCATATTCTTAAACTGGTTGAACAACGCGGTGGAAAACGTAAAGTTACTCAACAAGCGCGTGTTAGGCATATCCTCATTCCTTCAACTAACCCACAAGCCAAACTTAAAGCGACTATTTTACGCAATAAAATATTAGCAGGTGGAGACTTTGCAAAACTTGCCAAAGAAAACTCTGCAGACAAAGGTAGCGCCATCGATGGTGGAAACCTTGGCATGATGGACCCGTCATCATTTGTTCCACCTTTTGAAAAAGCCGTTAGAACACTACCACTTAATAGCCTAAGCCAACCAATCCAAACGCAATTTGGTTGGCATATTCTAGAGGTTCTTGAGCGCAAAGCCAGTGATCAAACACGCGAGGCACTTAAGCTACAAGCACAGTCTGTCATCACAAAAGAAAAACAGTCTGATGATTTTAAAAACTGGTTACAGGGTTTGCGTGACGAAGCTTTTGTGGAATACCGAATTAAAATTTAATCTCAAAAAACTATAACTGTATGAAAACCATTCCTCATATTGCCGTTACCCCTGGAGAACCCGCGGGAATTGGGCCTGACTTAATTATCCAGCTTGCTCAACAACGCCAATCAAACCCTTTTAAAGCAGAGCTTGTCGTTGTGGCTGATAAAGCCATGATGCAAGCGCGCGCGCAACAGTTGGAAATTCCTATTAGCTTTAGTGATTACCAAGAAGGCTCTACAGCAACCGTTAATAAGGCCCTTGAAATAAAAATCCTCGATATTAAGTGTCCCGATAGCGTTACCGCAGGCGAGCTAAACACCCGCAACGCCCAATATGTTCTGGATACATTAACCCGCGCAACCATGGGATGTATCAATAATGAATTTGGTGCAATGGTAACCGCGCCATTACACAAGGGCATTATCAACGATGCAGGTGTTGCATTCACTGGGCATACAGAATTTTTAGCGACGCTCACCAAAGCGCCTCTGCCCGTCATGATGCTTGCCGCAAACAGCTTACGTGTTGCGCTAGCAACCACGCACCTTCCTCTTAAAGATGTGAGTGATGCCATTACTAAAGACTCACTGGAACAAGTTATTAGTATTCTTCACCATGATCTTGTAAACAAATTCGGTATTAACAACCCGCACATTCTAATCTGTGGACTAAACCCTCATGCAGGCGAAGGCGGACATTTAGGCATGGAAGAGATTGAAACCATAGAACCTGTCATCGAAATGTTTAAAGCATCTGGCATGAGTCTTACAGGCCCTCTTCCTGCTGACACTTTATTCACACCCAAATACCTTGAGACAGCCGATGCTGTGCTTGCCATGTATCACGACCAAGGTTTACCCGTGCTTAAACACGTTGGCTTTGGTCATGCTATCAATGTCACGCTTGGCTTACCCATCATCCGAACCTCGGTTGACCATGGCACGGCACTTGACTTAGCTGGCTCTGGAAAAGCTTCTGCAGGTAGCTTAGTGGCAGCTTTTGATAGTGCTTTAGAAATGATTAACACAAAAAACAGGACTTGAAAAAAACGATGAAGACAAAAACAAACAAATTAACAAGTATTCGTCCAGCTATGTTAGTTGGCTTATTAGCTACTGCCGGAATGATCGCTACAGCATTCTTTTTTCAATATTACATGGAACTCATCCCCTGCCCTTTGTGTATCGTGCAAAGGGTCATCGTGATGGTGTTAGGTGGGGTATTTCTACTCGCACTCTTACAAGGTCCTAAAACATGGGGCCGACGGATTTACGGATTTTTACTCACATTAGCCAGTATTGCTGGATTAGTTGTTGCTGGTCGCCATACGTGGCTGCAACACTTACCTGAAGATAAAGTCCCTGAGTGTGGTCCTGGGCTTGAGTTTTGGATGAAGAACTTACCCACCAACGAAGTTATTCAAAAAGTATTTCAAGGCTCTGGTGAATGTGCCGAAGTTATCTGGGTTTTTCTCTCATTAAGTATTCCTGAGTGGAGCTTAATTGCCTTTACCGCTTTCTTACTTTATAGCTTAAAGTTGCTCTTCCTCGCACGTTAGCTCCTACAGTAACAATACAAGCACACCCCCCTACTTTTGAATGATAGCTCGTTAGCTTTTTTAACAACTGCTAGAATTTATGCAGAGCTACATGATGTTTATGAACACATTCCATGCATGTTTGTGCCCTAAAACTAGGGGGTGTGAATTCAGAATTAGTATTATAATTTAAACAACTAGAAAACTATAATTCTCATGCTAATGAATATCAGACATAAAAAAGCCCCGCTTCCAATGAAAGCGAGGCTTTTCAAAACTAAAAAATAATTACTTCTTTTTCTTAGCTTCTTCTCTTTCTTTAACTTCTTTAATAACTTCTTCTGCCACGTTTTTAGGACAAGGCATATAGTGTGAGAATTCCATTGAGAATTGACCACGACCTGAAGTCATTGTGCGTAAGTCGCCGATGTAACCGAACATTTCAGACAGTGGTGCATCTACTTTAATGCGTACGCCTGTTGGTCCAGCTTCTTGTGACTTGATCATTCCGCGACGACGGTTCATATCACCGATTACATCACCAACGTGATCTTCTGGTGTGAATACGTCAATCTTCATGATTGGTTCGATTAGCTGTGCGCCTGCTTTTGGTAAAGTCTGGCGGAAAGCACCACGTGCAGCTAATTCAAATGCCATCGCAGATGAGTCAACCGCGTGGTATGCACCATCAAGAAGCGTTACTTTAACATCTAAAACTGGGAAGCCAGCAAGTACACCGTTATCCATCATGCCTTTGAATGCTTTATCAATCGCTGGCCAGTATTCGCGTGGTACGTTACCACCCGTTACTTTTGATTCAAACGCATAACCTTCACCTGGCTCATTAGGCTCAATGATGTAGTCAATCTTACCGAACTGACCAGAACCACCTGACTGCTTCTTGTGTGTGTAGCTGTCTTCAACCAGTGATGTAATTGTTTCGCGGTAGGCAACCTGTGGCTTACCGACTTCAACATCAACACCGTGGGTACGCTTAAGAATATCGATTTTAATATCAAGGTGTAACTCGCCCATTCCACGTAGGATGGTCTCGCCACTGTCTTCGTCTGTTTCAACACGGAACGAAGGATCTTCTGCAACCATTTTACCAATCGCAACACCCATCTTTTCAGAACCACCTTTATCTTTTGGTGATACTGCGATTGAGATTACTGGGTCTGGGAATACCATAGGCTCAAGCGTTGCAGGACTTTTAGGATCACATAATGTGTGACCCGTTTGAACATTTTTCATACCCAGTACAGCAACGATGTCGCCCGCTTGAGCGCCATCAAGTTCGATTCGATCATCCGCTGACATTTCAACGATACGACCGATTCTTTCTGTCTTGCCTGTGAATGAGTTAAGTACTGTGCTACCTTTTTCGAGTTTACCTGAGTAAACACGAATAAAGGTCAAAGCACCGTAACGGTCATCCATGATTTTAAACGCTAATGCGCGTAATGGTCCATCAGGATCAACAATTGCAAATTCACCTGTCTCTTCACCGTCCTCATCGGTTAATGGCTGAGGATCAACTTCGGTAGGGTTAGGAAGGTAATCAACAACCGCATCAAGAATAAGCTGGATACCTTTGTTTTTAAACGCTGAACCTGTGTAAGTTG
>CAYOHT010000107.1:2235-7013 GCA_964403815.1 uncultured Cocleimonas sp. | reverse complement strand
GTTGTCGCTGCTGTTTAGCGATGTGAATGAAGAAGTAGTTATTATTACTTTAGACAAATACCAGGCATATATATAAAGCACACCCCCCCACTTTTACATGACATATTTTGTTTTATAGAGCATATAAATAATAGAGAACCAAAATGCCTTGGAATGACAAGCGACCCATGTCGCCACATTTACAAATCTACAAATTGCCGTTAACCGCAAAACTTTCGGTACTGCACCGTGGCACAGGTGTTGTGCTTACCCTTGGCTTAATTATACTCGCGATTATAGTAGCAAGTGCCGCCAGCGGCGAAAGTGCTTGGGCAAGTATCCGTTGGTTATTATCCAGTTGGTTTGGGTATTTGGTATTAATCGGTTTTACCGCTTCACTTTATTATCATTTTTGCAACGGCATCCGTCATTTATTTTGGGATATGGATAAAGGTCTTGACCTTAAAACTGCCGAAAAATCTGCCCTCTGGGTAATCATAGCCACCATCGCACTCACCGTATTCACATGGACACTAGCGCTTTATGGATAATACTCGTAGTCTATCAATCAAAAATATTATATCAGCCGCCATCTCCGCTAAAAATGGCACTGGACATTTTATATGGCAACGCCTTTCAGCGCTGCTACTTATCCCTTTGGTAATTTGGTTTTGTTTAAGCATCGCGTTTTTACCTGACTCTAGCTACGCAACCGCGATTAGCTGGTTAAGTTCGCCCTTTAATGCACTTTTGATGATTGTGATTTTCATCTCAGGGTTTTACCACGGTGCATTGGGCGTACAAACGATTCTAGAAGATTATATTTCATCAGAACCTACCCGCCACAAAGCGATACTTATTTCAAACATACTGTTATTTATATTTGCCGTTATAGGTGTTTATTCCGTATTGAAAATTATATTTACGGCTTAGAAGAACAAAATGAGAAGCACAAACAATGTCAGCTAAAGACCTTAACAAAAACTACAAAATCATCGACCACGAATACGATGTCGTCATCGTCGGTGCAGGCGGTGCAGGCTTGCGTGCCACTTTGGGTATGGCAACTTCAGGTTTGAGTACGGCGTGTATCACCAAGGTTTTCCCTACACGCAGCCACACCGTGGCGGCGCAAGGCGGCATGTCGGCCGCACTTGCCAATATGGGCGAAGATAATTGGAAATGGCATATGTACGACACCGTAAAAGGTTCGGACTGGTTAGGCGATCAAGATGCGATTGAATATATGTGCCGTGAAGCTATTCCCGCAGTCATTGAGCTTGAGCATTTTGGCGTACCATTTTCGCGCACCGAAGAAGGAAAAATTTATCAGCGCCCTTTTGGTGGCATGACAACCAATTACGGTGAAGGCACTGCACAACGCACCTGCGCGGCGGCTGATCGTACTGGTCATGCCATCCTACATACACTTTATCAACAATCGCTCAAACACAAAGCCGAGTTTTTTATAGAATACTTTGCGACTGATTTAATTATGGACAATGGCGTTTGTAGAGGCGTAATGGCGTGGGATTTAGCCACAGGCGACCTACATCGCTTTAGAGGACATGAGGTCGTATTAGCCACAGGCGGTTCTGGTCGTACATTCTTCTCAGCAACCTCCGCACACACCTGCACAGGCGATGGCAACGCGATGGTTTTACGCGCAGGCTTACCACTACAGGATATGGAATTCGTACAATTTCACCCAACAGGCGTTTATGGCGCTGGGGTTTTGATAACAGAAGGCGTACGTGGTGAAGGCGGTTATCTCACCAACTCCGAAGGCGAGCGTTTTATGGAACGCTACGCACCCAATGCCAAAGATTTAGCCTCGCGCGATGTAGTCTCACGTGCCATGACCAAAGAGATAAATGCAGGTCGCGGCGTTGGTCCAGATAAAGATCACCTTTTCTTGAACTTGCAACACCTCGGCCCAGAAGTCATCAATGAGCGTTTACCGGGCATTGCTGAAAGCGCACGTATTTTCTCAGGCGTTGATGTTTCTAAAGACCCAATCCCAGTATTACCCACGGTTCATTACAATATGGGTGGAATTCCCACAAATTACCGTGGCGAGGTTGTTACGATTAAAGGCGATGATCCTGATGCGGTTGTGCCTGGTTTAATGGCGATTGGCGAAGCGGCTTGTGTATCGGTACATGGCGCGAATCGTTTAGGTTCTAACTCATTATTGGATATTGTTGTATTTGGTCGAGCCGCAGCGATTCGTGCGGCAGAAGTTATAAAGCCAAATACGCCACACAAACCATTAGATGACTCCATTTTTGATGCCTTACTCACGCATTTTGATAAAATCCGCTATGCCGATGGTGGCACACCCACCGCCGTTATCCGCGATAAAATGCAACGCACCATGCAAAAGCATGCGGCCGTTTTTAGAACAGGTGAAAATTTGCAACAAGGTGTAGATTTAATGAATGACGTATTCGCTAGCTTTGCAGATATTGGTGTGAGTGATAGATCAATGCAATGGAATACTGATCTGGTAGAAACACTGGAACTTGAAAATCTACTCATCCAAGCGCAAGCCATAATTGCAGGTGCCAATAACCGTGAAGAAAGTCGAGGCGGTCATGCACGAGAAGACTTTACCGAACGTGACGATGACAATTGGATGAAACACACACTGGCATGGGTGAATGATAAAGGCGAAGTACGTTTTGATTATCGCCCCGTTCATATGTATACGCTGTCGGATGATTGCGATGTCATTCCACCTGCAAAACGCGTTTACTAGGGAAGGGTTAGAAAAATGGCTGAATTTAAACTCCCTGCAAACTCCATCGTGAAGATAGGTAAAACCTATCCCGCACCCGAAAGCGCGACTAATATTAAAGTGTTCAAGGTTTATCGCTACGACCCATCAAAGAACGAAAATCCATCCATCGATACCTATAATATCGACATGGATAACTGCGGGCCAATGGTGCTAGATGCCTTACTCAAAATTAAAAGTGATGTGGATGCGACTGTGTCGCTACGCCGTTCATGTCGCGAAGGTATTTGCGGCTCATGCTCGATGAATATCGACGGTCAAAACACGTTAGCCTGCACCAAAGCGATTGATGATATTGAGGGTGAGGTCACGGTTTACCCGCTTCCCCATCAGCCCGTGGTCAAGGATTTGGTTTCTGATCTTACCAATTTTTACGCGCAATATGCTTCGGTAGAGCCGTGGATGAAATCCGATACACCTGCTCCTGCAGATCAAGAGCGCTTACAATCAGTTGATGATCGCAAAGACCTTGATGGGCTTTACGAATGCATCCTCTGCGCTTGTTGTTCAACCAGTTGCCCCAGTTATTGGTGGAACAGTGATAAGTTTCTTGGCCCTGCCGCCCTACTCAATGCTTATCGTTGGATTAGTGATTCACGCGACGATGCGATTGATGAACGCCTTGATGAGCTTGAAGACCCTTTCAAACTTTACCGTTGTCACACTATTATGAATTGCACCAATGCTTGCCCCAAGGATTTAAACCCTGCAAAAGCCATTGCTAATATCAAGAAATTAATGGTTGAGAGAAAAGGCTAAAAAAACTAGCGCATACTAAATCAACAAAAACCCAGAAAGTAAACTAAGCTAATATAGCAGCTAATAATAATGACTAACGACACACAACATAACAAAACCCCCACTGAGGAAATCCCTCGGTTAAAATGGCTATGCCGTCGTGGCGTTAAAGAACTGGATATTATCATGTCATACTACCTAGAGTACTCGTTCCTCGATGCCCCCGCGAACGAACAAAAAGCCTTCCGTGAATTACTTCAAATCGAAGACCCAATATTATTTGAACTCGTTGTCGGTAAGAAAAAATCTACCGATGTTGAGCAAAACAAGCTCCTTGCGCAACTACGCACCGCAATTATGGACAGGAATAAAAAATATTCCTAATACCATAATATACAAGTATTTATAAAGCACACCCCCCTAGTTTTACATGACGTTTTTAACACCTAGCAAACATCATGTAAAACTAGGGGGGTGTGCTTTATATCCACTTAAATTTACAACTTTAAAATATCAACTTGAACTTATCCTCGTCTATTTAATCCTATTATAATGATTAGCCTAGTTCACACCATCCGTATTACCCTAGCTACATTCAGCTTTTTATGTTTCATGATTTTAAACACACAAGCCAGCGCTAAAACAAATATAACGGCAGATGGCATCAAGTTATCCTACGTCAAAAACTCGGCACAAAAATTTGCCTACGCAGGAAAAATGCACTGGAATCATCGCGAAAATCGCTGGGATCGTATGATTGTAATTTACAATAATGCGCCTGAGCCTGATAAAAACCACCCTGTCAGTCTTTATGTAAAACAGCTTAAAAACCCCAACTCTCAAGAAAAGCATCAGTACAACCTTCATTACAAAGTGTTCCATTTAACTGCTAACTGCGATGGCACAACACCATTATCCAGCAAAAAAACATGGCACATAAACTTTGATAAACATGCGCTTGGCACTTACAAAGCTGCCAACCTGCGTGGGGATTGGAACTGTCCAGAGTGGCATATGGGAAATGATCTACTCAACGTCGTGGATAAGCCACAAGCTTTGCATGGTCATGCATTACGTTTGCGCTTTCCCAAAGGGTCTTATAGTTGCCACAAGAATAAACACTGCATAAATTGGAAACCAAAACTCGGTGGCGAATTTCATCAAGTCACCTACTCTTACCAACTAAAGCTACCCAAAGGTTTTGATTTTGTAAAAGGCGGAAAACTCCCCGGTGTTGCAGGTGGAACAGCCAATACAGGCG
>CAYOHT010000107.1:0-2135 GCA_964403815.1 uncultured Cocleimonas sp. | reverse complement strand
TTTGTAAAAGGCGGAAAACTCCCCGGTGTTGCAGGTGGAACAGCCAATACAGGCGGCAGAAAACCCAATGGCAAAGACGGTTGGAGCGTTCGCATGATGTGGAACCGCCACGGCAAACTGATCCAATACGTCTATCACCCCGACCAACCCAAACAGTTTGGTGAAATCATGGAGTGGAATATGGATAAGCTAGAATTAGGGAAATGGCATACGATAAAAACCACCATTAGAATCAACTCAGCTGGCAAACGCAACGGTATGATTAAATCATGGTTGGATGGAAAATTAGTGCTGGATAGAAATGATCTACGTTTTAGAAACACCAATAAACTTTTGATAGATCGTTTTATGTTCGCCGTCTTCTTTGGTGGCGGTGACCCTAGTTGGGCGCCGCGCCGTGATCAACATCTGTTTCTTGATGAGTTTGTGATTTCGGTGAAATAGAGTTTTAAAAGCAGTAATACGTGTCATCAACAATATGAAACTATGACAAACGCAGGAATGATTGTAGCTAAGTGAGCAATGCTAATTGTAGATAATAACTCATTGAAATAAATCCTTAGAATGAAGCACCGTATTCAAACCACCCCAAGAAGCACCATCCGTCACTATCGCTTTAACTGCGCCAGTCTAACGATGTCTTTTGTGATAACTACTTAAATAAAAAAACCCGACGAATGCCGGGTTTTCTATGTTTTATATTTTATACTTTATTTTTTGATATTTTTAGCCCACTTATCTGCAACTGTTTTAGCTGCATCACGACCACCAAAACCAAATGCAATTGCTGCTGCAATAGCGACTGAACCAATTGTAAATCCAAATGCCATATTAACAATATTATCAGCTAAGCCCATTGCTTTAAGTCCCATTGCAAGAACCAAGCCTAAGATAGCAATACGAGCTATTTTTGCAACATCCTCATGTTGCTATTGGTCCTAACATATTAGTAATGTTTGATATCATACCTTCCATAATCTCTTCCTTTCCTTAGTTGTTTAAAGTTTATTTAGTAAGTAAATACCCTTATTTGGTTCATTAAATAAAAGTAAGTTAAGTTAATTCTAACGCTAAAACAGCTAAGGTGTACACTCGTTAACTGCAGACAAATAACTAAAATCAATCGTTACTATGAAGCGCAGTATTCAACCCACCCCAAGAAGTACCATCCGTCACAATCGCTTCAACCGCACCTGTCTGACTATGTCTTCTGTATAACAATTTAGACTCACCCGAAAGTTCACGCGCTGAAACAATAGAACCATCAGGCAATTTCACCTTAGTACCTGCTGTTAGGTACAAGCCCGACTCAACAATACAATCATCACCCAACGAAATACCCAAACCTGCATTTGCACCTAGTAAGTTGCGTTGCCCCATTGACACTACCTGCTTTCCACCGCCTGATAACGTACCCATAATTGAAGCACCACCGCCAATATCAGAGTTCTCGCCAACCAATACGCCTGCACTGATACGACCTTCTATCATTGAATTACCCAGCGTACCCGCATTAAAGTTACAAAAACCTTCGTGCATTACCGTTGTGCCTGATGCTAAATGCGCGCCTAGTCTTACGCGATCTGCATTACCGATGCGCACACCTTCAGGAATCACGTAATCCGTCATGCGTGGGAATTTATCGATAGACGTTACGTTTAATTGATGATCTTCTGATGCGATTAGCTCACGTAGGTTTTCTACCTCATTCGGTAAAACAGGCCCTGCCGATGTCCATGCAACATTGGCTAATAAACCAAATACGCCATCAAGATTAATCTCGTTGGGCTTTACCGCACATTCAGATAATAAATGAAGGCGTAAATAAGCATCTTCAACGGATTTTGGTGCATCGTCTACCGAAGCTATCTCAACTTCTACAAAATCACTTTTAATCAAACCCACTTTTTGCGCTAAACAGCTACGCCCTATTTCTTTATTAGAACGAGGAAACCATACATCAATGGTTGTGCCTGATTTGCTGTCGATATAACGGTGTCCGATTCGTTTGATAGTCATGGGGGGATTCTCTAAATTTGTATGAGTTAATAATAATTGAGGGCGCAGTATACATTAGCCTGATAAACTATCGCCATCTTAAATTAGGTAACAATTATGTTTAAAACCAACGAATA
>CAYOHT010000106.1:0-7052 GCA_964403815.1 uncultured Cocleimonas sp. | reverse complement strand
AATATCTTGGTTAAAGGCAGTAGCATGATCAAACATTCTAAACATGCTAGTGACCCTACTTACATTCCAGTCACCAATATATTGATTAAAAGTGCTGGCATGGGAAAACATACTAACCATGCTCTCCACATTGCTTACATCCCAATTTCCTATTTCCCCATTAAATTTTGTTGCACCATAAAACATATGATCCATACTTCTTACAGCAGAAAGATCAGGAATATCTATCAGTGATGTTGATTCTAGGTTGCTACAACCAGAAAAAGCACCAAGCATAGTGCTCCAGACGGTTGTACCCCACTGTTCTACCGATATTAATTTATCTTTATCAATTGCTCCAGCAAAGTATATTCGTGGAAATACGCCTGAAATACTGATAATTTTCTCTCCAGTTGTAGAGTAATCACAGTAGGTACTACCTATGACTCCCGTTTTTTCATCTATACCATCATTATTGCAATCTACATTATAGTTATAGCCATTACCTCGTATGGGTATTACAAACCTACCAGCAGTATGCTCCAGACTACTAATCAATACTTTTATTTTAAATGGAACTGCTTCTCTAATGACATTGATTGTCACTGTTGCAGGGTTAGAAAAGTTACCATTAATATCCTGAACCTGATAAACAAAACTATCAGCGCCAAAAAAACCTGATTTAGGCTGGTATTTAACTTCTCCTGCACTTGTAACACTAATGCCTTCAGCATTAATAGGGTCTGTAATTATTTCTATGGTAGAAACATCAAGGTTTCCAGTATCATTATCAAGCACTAAAATAACACTAGCGGCACTGTTTTCTGTGACTGTCTTGGTATCATCAACCGCTATAGGTAAATCTTTTGTTGCCGTAGCATTACTACCGACGCCACCACAACCAATAAGGCTTAGACCTAAACTTAAGATAATGGCTAGTTTTTGGTATGTTTTCATGTTTGTTTCCTAATTTGTTTATTACTTTATGCTGTAAAAGTAGGGGGGTGTGCTTGGCTTTTCCCCTCCTTTTTTTCGTGGCAATGATTAAATGGTGGCATTCATTGCATTGAGTGCTTGCACGTGTTTGCTTAGTATGTTCTTTTCTTGTTCTAGTTCACTTATCTTGTTTTTATAAGTGCTTGTTTTATCTTTAGGTGCGGCGTTTTTGTATTTTGTATATAAGCTACGCGTTACTTTTAGCTCGTGTTGTACGCTGGCTAAGTTATTACTTGATGTGGTGAGCTGCTTTTTTAATGAGCTTGAGATGTTTGTTAATTCACGCTTTTTACCTTGCTCGCTCATTTTTGAGTATTTGATAGTATTTAATACTGTTTTGTATTTGGTAATGCGTGCAGCAAGTTTATTGTTGTTATTTCTTACTAAGTTTACGGTATTGATATTGCGTTGTGTTTCTGTTGAGATGGCTTTATTTGCATCAACATATTTATCGGTTCGTTTAGCTATTTGGTAGCCAATAACTGCACCAATACCACAACCAAAGACAGCAGCCTTGCCTGCATTTTCTCCCGACCCTATTGCAGTTGCAGCTACAGCACCAAGGATTCCACCACCAATACAGCCTTGTGTGACATATTCTTTTTGTTTGCTTTTACCTGGCCCCCCTGATGCGGAGCATGCGGTTAGGAGTATGCCTGCTAAGAGGGAACTTCCAAATGTTGTGTAGATATTGTTCATGATTATTTTTTCCTGATTTCTGTTTTTCTAGAATTCGTAGCCAAAGTTAATCTTGCCGCCTTTGTAGCCGTGGTTACCTACGGTATAGGTAAAGCCGAGTTGTAAGCTGTCTTGGCTATTGTCTTTGTTGCCTACTTTACGACGTGTGCCAAATGAAACGGCTATATCGGTGTAGTTATCAATTTTCATTTTGTCACCAAAGAATTGCGTGTTGGCGAGTGATGCTTGAATGCTTGTCTTTCCTCCAAACATATTAAAACGTTGGGGAAATTCAACTGCGATACCATTTTTGATGACTTGATTATTTAGATCATAGTAAGACTTGAGATCACCAATGTCCAGATCAATAGTTGTTAGGACGCCGACCATATTAGCAAGCGTTACATGTTTGTTACCATAGGGGAACTCGTATACATTGGTGACGAGAGCAGATGCAATTGTTGCCGCTGTACCCATGTCATTAGAGGCGGTTATGCCCACGCGAGCTGCTGGAATAATCGTCCATCTTTTGTTTATAGGTCTAGTGTAGGCTATGCCTAAGCTACCTTTGTAGGCTTTACTTCCATTAACATCAATATAGGATAGAGGAGCGGTAAATTTAAGCTTTCGTCCTTGTTCTTCAAAGTAGTGCGTATAGCTTAAGGGGAGAGTTAGAATGCTGTGGCTTTGGTCACCCGTAGAGAAATGTCCTGCAACAAGCCCAACACCAAAGTTCTCTTGCTCAGCGTTTATATTGGAGGTGCGCGTAAATGCTTCGCCAAACTCTACCCAATCTCTAAAGGTAACAGCCACTGGATCGGAGGGATTATCTCTAACAAGACAGTCAGCAATAGTGCCGAGTATATCACCTTCATTATTATCTAAGTAATCTCTAAAACGATTTTCATTGACCGTACGTGATGCACCTGAAAATGTCTTATTGACGTCACAACTACTCATTGTAAAAATAAGATCAGAACTGTTAGTAGCGTAAGAAATATTAGCTGAGGTTTTACCTAATTGAACAGCAATTGTAGCTGCAGAGTTTTGGTTGTATTCAGTTAATGTTGCAATATTTCTTTGCATGGTAGCATCGATCAAATCATTTATATTGTTGTAGCTTTGAGTGAAAGTGTTACTAGGGCTGGTAGGGTTGGTTGAGTCAGGAAGTGTTATTTCGATACTATATAAATCACCGAATAACGGTTGAGTGAATATAATAAATACTAACGATAGTGATAATCGTTTAATCATGTTTAACCTCATTAAATATTATAAGGGTAATAAGAAGCTATATACTTGGAAGGAGTTTTATCGTGCAATTCAAGTAGATATATGATCAGTAATATAGCATTAATTGAAGCAATGCCAAGTATATTCCTTGAATTTATTGGTGATGGATAACTGAGTATTTTGGAAGGTAAAAAAAATAGAGAAAGTAGCACGATAGAAGTTTTTCTATAGACAGGTGTCGCTTCGAGCAGGAGTTAGCAAACGGAGATGATCCTATCATCATGTAAAAGTAGGGGGGTGTGCTTCTAGCTATGCTATAAAGCATATAATCTCATCAATAGGAGTCAAAGCTATGACGGACAACAAGAGACGCTGTGAATGGGTGGAAGGCGGTAATGAATTGTATTACGACTACCACGATAACGAATGGGGCGTACCTGTTCATGATGATCGTGAGCTATTTGAGTTTTTAACTTTGGAGGCAGCGCAGGCGGGCTTGAGTTGGGCGACTGTTTTAAACAAGCGCGAAGGTTATCGAAAGGCGTTTGATAATTTCGATATTAAAAAAGTAGCGCAGTATGATGAAAAGAAAATAGCGCAGCTTTTGGAAAACCCAGAAATTATCCGTAATAAGCTTAAAGTGAATGCGACGGTTATTAATGCAGGTCGCATTATTGAAATGCAAAAAGAGTTTGGTAGTTTTGATGCTTATATCTGGTCGTTTGTTGATGCTAAGACAACTCAAAACCAATGGCAGTTGATGGGAGAGGTGCCTGCAAAAACGGATACATCAGATGCGATGAGTAAAGATTTAAAAAAGCGTGGTTTTAAATTCATTGGCACAACGATTTGCTATGCCTTTATGCAAGCGACAGGCATGGTGAATGATCACACGACCGATTGTTTTTGCTATGAGAATCTTACTGATTAATAGTGATGTGTAAATATATCATGTAAAAGTGGGGGGGTGTGCTTGTGTTTAACGTATTCCAGCATTAGACTTCATTGCTTACATGGATATTGATAGAGTATTTGAAAAATGTTTCAAGGAAGTATAGTCGCGTTAATTACACCGATGACCCCAGCAGGCGAAGTAGACAATGCGGCACTAGAGGCGCTAGTGGCGTTTCACATTGAAAGTGGCACAGATGGGCTTGTAGCGATGGGCACGACGGGCGAGTCGGCTACGTTCTCACATCAAGATCATCGCGGCGTTGTTCAGCAGATTATTAAATATGTGGGCGGTAAAATCCCAGTGATTGCGGGTACGGGCTCAAACAGCACTACCGAAGCTTTGGATATGACTCAAGCGGCAAAGGATGATGGTGCGGATGGTGTTTTATTGGTTTCGCCTTATTACAACAAGCCACCGCAAGAAGGTTTGTATCAACACCATAAATTAATCGCCGAAAAAGTCGCTATTCCACAAATGCTCTATAACGTACCAGGGCGAACAGCCAGTGATATGTTGCCTGAAACGGTTGAGCGGTTGTCTAAAATTTCAAATATTGTATCTATTAAAGAAGCATCAGGTAGTTTGGATCGCGCTAAAGACATCTTAGAGCGTTGTGGCGATAGTATTGATGTAATTAGTGGTGATGATGCCATCGCCATGGATATGATTTTAATGGGTGCAAAAGGTAACATCTCTGTGACTGCCAATGTTGCACCAGCGGCGATGCATCAAATGTGTAAAGCGGCATTGGCGGGTGATCGTGCGACAGCTGAATCTCACAATACGCCGTTAATAGGTTTGCACTCAAAATTATTTGTCGAGGCAAACCCAATCCCTGTCAAGTGGGCAATGCACAAAATGGGTTTTGGTAGCAATGCTACCCGCTTACCACTTGTTCCGCTTGCAGAGGAATATCATTGTGTACTGCTAGAAGCAATGGCATCTGCAGGCGTGGAAGCTAAAGTTTAATAATATTAAAACCAGTTAAAAATTTAAGAGAGTCAATGTAAATGATGAAGTACTTAAAGCCACAGTTGTTGAAGTTATCAATGGTGTCACTTGTATTATTGAGTGTCTCTGCCTGTAGCGTGGTCGATAACTTTGTAGATACAAAAAAGAATCGAGTGAACTACAAAAATAACAAATCGGTAAAGGCACTTGATTTCCCGCCAGATTTAACCGCTCCAGAATTTGATATGGCATTTGTATTGCCTGCGGATGGCATTGTTAGTGCTTCTGCTATGAGTAATCAATCAGGTGGTTACACGCGAGACGGAAGACAAATAAACGTACTGCCAAAAAGCACCAACATCCGTTCGGGTGGAGTAGGGTCAGTACGCTGGCTGGATGTTGCCGCGCCTGCAGAATCAGTCTGGCCAAAGATTAGAGACTTTTGGCGCTCAGTAGGTATCTCGGTTAAGCGTGATGAGCCACGCATCGGCATTATGGAGACAGAGTGGGCGGTGAATAGAGCAGGCTTGCCACTTAACTGGTTTAATAAGGCGCTGGGTAAGGTGTTGGGTAGTGGTTATGATGCAGGGTCAAGAGATAGATACCGCATTCGTTTAGAAAAGCCAACAGGTTCGGCGACCCGTGTTTTCTTAACGCATAAAGGTGCTGAAAAAGTGGTGACAGGCAGTATTAGTGGTTGGGAATATCGCCCACCAAATCATGAGCTAGAAGCTGAAATGCTTAATCAATTGAAAGCCTTTTTACAAGGTGATGTGGTTGGTGCGGCTAAAAGGTCGCTGTCAGGTAGTAGAGCAACTCAAACCTCGTCGCTCGCAAGTTTGGTAGAGCAAGAAGGTCAGCCAATCTTACAGGTCCATGATAACTACAAACGTGCATGGGTTCTCACAGGGATCATGATGGATCGTATGGGATTAGTTGCGGAAAAGCGTAACCAAGCTGCAGGTATTTACCATGTGACATATAGAGGCAATGATGAAGATACCGCTAAGCGTGGCTTCTTCAAGCGCATGTTTGGTGGTCGTAAAACTTTATTGCTTAAAGGCGAAGATTACCAAGTGCATGTACAAGATGCTGGCAAACTATCCATCGTTCGTATTACTGACGAAGAAGGAAAACCGCTAAGTAAGAGATTATCTCAACTTGTGCTTGCGCGTCTAAAGCAAGAATTTGATCGCTAGAATTTGACTGTAGTTATTAATAGTTAATAGTGCTTCGTTTTGCATCATTAGGTAGTGGCAGTAAAGGCAATGCTACTCTTATAGAGTCGGGAGCGAATGATAAAGATACTCGGATTCTTCTTGATTGCGGTTTTTCAACCAAAGAGGTTGAGAGCCGCCTTGCAAAACTAGGCAGAACCGCCGAATCACTTACTGCAATCGTTATCACACATGAACATTCTGATCATGTCAGCGGAGCAGGGCGCTTATCGCGTAAATACAATATTCCAGTTTGGTTGACGGTAGGCACATCTCACGCTTGTAGGGATAGTGATTTCTGTTCGACCCACTACATTAACAGCCATACAGATTTTGAAATTGAAGATTTAAATCTCCTTCCATTTCCAGTTCCGCACGATGCACGCGAGCCGTGTCAATTTGTATTTTCAGATGGTGCTTCGCGTTTAGGGGTTGTCACTGATCTAGGCTATTACACGCCGCATATAATTAGTCATTTAGATAAGCTCGATAGCCTCTTATTGGAATGTAACTATGATGAGAAAATGCTACTTGGTGGCGCATACCCACAATCACTAAAAAAACGTGTGCATGGTGGCGAAGGTCACCTTGATAACAAGCATGCATCGGAACTATTGAAAAAATTAAACCTGACTCAATTAAAGAACATTATTGGAATGCACGTCAGTGAAAAAAACAACACAGAAGAATATGCGCTGAATGCGCTGTGTGAAGGCTTGGGTTGCGAACAGAACGCGGTTTCTCTTGCGTCACAGACGACAGGTTTTTCTTGGCGAGAAATATAAATTAGTACAGCCATCATGCAAAACTAGGGGGGTGTGCTTTTTAATATAATAAGTTTTTAAAAATAGGTGTTGACGGAGTGTTTTTAATGCCTATGATGCGCGACGCTCTTGAGCAGGTTGGCAGTATTATTTAGTCTGTTTTGTAACAAGAGGAAGCAGTTAAAACAGGGTTTAGGAATTAAACGATATTTATTGGTTTTTTTATTGATAAATAAGTTGACACTAAACCTGATGCGTATAAAATACGCCACCTCGTTT
>CAYOHT010000105.1:0-7115 GCA_964403815.1 uncultured Cocleimonas sp. | reverse complement strand
ACATATTAATATCCCCGATTAGTTCTTGATCATGAGGGCAAGTTAGCGACGATATTGCGGTTTTTTAGGTGTGCATATTAGTATTAGCTTGTCTGTGCGTCATACCAATTTTAATTTATGTGGAGAACATGAATCATGTCAGATTCTGATTCGAATACAGTAGATGTAAAGCGCAGGCGCATGTTGATTTTAGGAACGTCTGTAGTTGGTGCAGTTGGTACAATAGGTTTTGCCGCACCACTTGCTATCTCGTGGTTGCCAAGTGCTCGCGCGAAAGCAGCGGGAGCGCCGGTTGAAGTAAATATCAGTAAGATTGAGCCAGGACAGCTAGTTCGTGTTATTTGGCGTGGTAAGCCTGTTTTGTTGATCAGCCGCTCTGAGCAGATGGTGAAGGATCTTCCGAGTAATGATGGTCGTTTGGTTGACCCTGCTTCGGATGTTGAAACGCAACAACCCGATTATGCAAAAAATGCTACACGTTCACGTAAGCCTGAAATGTCAGTGCTTATTGGTATTTGTACTCACTTGGGTTGTTCTCCTACTTACCGCCCCGAAATTGCACCAGCAGATTTAGGTGCGGATTGGAAAGGTGGCTTTTTCTGCCCATGTCATGGTTCTAGTTTTGATTTGGCAGGGCGCGTATTTAAAAATGTACCCGCGCCAACCAACTTGGTTGTTCCAGATCATTATTATAAGAGTGACGATGTTGTTCTCATTGGTGAAAACGGAGGTGCTAGCTGATGGCTGCTTACCCAAGAAAAACAGAAGCAACGGGTCTTCTAGGCTGGGTTGATGAGCGTTTCCCTATCGTTCAGACATGGAAAGATCATATGTCTGAATACTACGCGCCGAAAAACTTTAACGTTTGGTATTACTTTGGCGTTTTAGCGATGCTGGTTTTGGTTATCCAGATTGTATCTGGCATATTCTTAACGATGCATTACAAGCCTGATACAGGCATGGCATTCGCTTCGGTTGAATACATCATGCGTGATGTGCCGGGTGGTTGGTTTATCCGCTATATGCATTCCACAGGTGCTTCGGCATTCTTTATTGTGATCTATTTCCACATGTTCCGTGGTCTTATGTATGGTTCATACAAAGGCAAGCGTGAGCTAGTTTGGTTGATCGGAATGACACTATATCTAGCGCTGATGGCAGAAGCCTTTATGGGTTACTTGCTACCTTGGGGTCAGATGTCATTCTGGGGTGCTCAGGTAATTATCAACTTGTTTAATACGATACCAGGCATAGGTGGCTTTTTATCAGAATTTATTCGTGGTGACTTTGTTATCTCTGATCCAACCTTGAATCGTTTATTTGCCTTCCATGTGGCGGCAGTTCCGTTGATTTTAGTTGCCTTGGTATTTGTTCATATCGTTGCATTGCATACGGTTGGTTCAAACAATCCAGACGGTGTTGAAATTAAAGCGCTTAAGAATGAGAAAGGTATTCCACTCGACGGTATCCCATTCCACCCTTATTACACGGTGCATGATATTCCCGCGATTGTTGTTTTCTTAATGGCATTTTTTGCGATTATCTTCTTTATGCCTGAGATGGGCGGTTATTTCTTAGAGCACGCTAACTTTGAGCCTGCTAACCCATTGAAGACCCCAGAGCATATTGCGCCCGTTTGGTACTTTACACCATTCTACACGGTGTTACGTGCGGTGACCTTGTCTCCATTTATGGGTACGTTAGCAATGTTTGGTGCGATTATTATGTTATTCGTGCTACCTTGGCTTGATCGTAATCCGATTAAATCATGGCGCTACCGTAATACAGCGCACATGCTAAACCTTGCAATTTTTGCGGCTGTTTTCATTATTCTTGGTTACTTAGGTGTTAAAGCCGTAACACCAGAATACAAAGAAATGGGTGTACGCATGACGGAGATTTACTTCCTGTTTTTTGCCGTTATCCTTGCGCATAGCAGTACAAAACGTAGCAATTATTTAATCTGGTTCTTTGTGCTTGCAGGCTTGTTGGTTGCAATAGATTTTTGGCGTTATAACCCTGATGATCTAATCAGTGCGGCACAGATAAAGTGGCAGTGGGTTTGGCCTATCGGCTATCTAGCATTAACGTTATTGCTCCCATTCTTTGTGAAAGGTTGTAATGCTGAGAAAGTTGTTCCAGAAAGGGTTACATCATGAGTAACAGTATACGTAAATGGGTATTCGTCTTATTGGTGCCAGTGCTTGTTGTAGGAATAATAGGCAGTGTAGGTAGCTCGGGGCACGGTGTTGCATTACAAAGCGCCAATGTAAACTTAGATGACAAAGACAGTTTGCAGCGTGGTGCTAAGTATTACATGAACTACTGCATGGGTTGTCACTCGTTAAAGTTTAGTCGCTATAACCGTGTTGCAGAAGATATTGGTCTTAATGCGGATAATGGTTTTACAGAAGATCAAGTCACTACATTTTTAAAAGAGAACTTAATATTTACCCGCGGTGAAGACGGCAAACAAGTGAAGACAGGCTCTTTGATGACAACAGCTTATCCTGCAAAAGCGGCTGAAAAAGCGTTTGGTGCAGTTGTACCTGACCTGTCTTTGGTCGGTCGTTCACGCGGTTCTGATTGGATTTATTCTTATCTTAAAAGCTTCCACCTTGATGATTCTCGTCCAATGGGGGTGAATAATACCGTGTTTAAAGATGTGGGTATGCCGCATGTATTAGCTGGCCTACAAGGTTATCAAACACTGGTACATCATGAAGATAAGGATGGGCATCATGTTGCGCCAACACTCAAAATATCAAAGCCTGGTTCGTTATCGGCGGCAGAGTACGATGTTGTAGTTCACGATCTAACAAACTTTCTGACTTATGTGAGTGAGCCTGCTCAATTATCGCGTAAGATGTATGGCATTTTGACCTTGTTATTCTTAATAGTGTTATTTGGTTTTGCATACGCACTATCGAAGGAATATTGGAAAGATATTCACTAGTATTTGAACTATCAAAAAAATGATTTCTAGTATAGAATCCGTGGGCTGTCCGATTAGGACAGCCCTTTTAGTTTAAGGTGTTTTAAAGTATTGGTTTTTAGGAGTAGTAGTTAAATGACATCAGTTGCAAATCGCCGTTCAGTAATGACTTTGTTTACCTTGCCAGATTGCCCACACTGTCACAGTGTGCGTATCGTGTTGGCAGAAAAAGATATTCAAGCAGATATTATTGAAATGGACCCAAATAATAAGCCAGAAGATTTAGCTGATCTCAATCCTTACAATACTGCTCCAACCTTGGTTGATCGCGAATTAGTGCTTTATGATTCACATGTCATTATGGAGTATTTGGATGAGCGTTTTCCGCATCCACCCTTAATGCCAGTTGACCCTGTTTCACGTGCACATACACGTTTGACTTTGTTTCGCATCAAGCAAGATTGGCTGTCATTAGTGGTTGATTTAGAGAGTGATGAGAAAGAGCGTATTGATACCGCGAGGGTCATTCTTAAGGAAAGTATTTTACAAGCGGCCGAAGTATTTCAAATCAAACCTTACTTTTTAAGTAATGATTTCTCCTTGATTGATGCAACCATTGCTCCGATTTTATGGCGTTTACCAAAATACGGCATTGATCTTCCTGAAGGAGCTGATGCACAACCCGTTCGTGATTATATGGACCGTGTGTTATCACGTGAGCTGTTCCAGTTTTCATTAACGCAGGCAGAACAAGCGATTCGTCCTTGATCTAATCTGCTTAGGCATAGATGAGAATTAAAACACCGTTTAAAAAGCACACCCCCCCACTTTTACATGATGGGTTGTCTTAGCGCTATGGAATTTACCTCAAACAAACCTTATTTACTAAGAGCCATTTACGATTGGGTATTGGACAATGAAGCCACGCCTCATATTTTAATTTCGGCGCTTAACCCACAGGTTGATGTACCGCAACAGTTTATTGAAGACGATAAAATAATATTAAATATCAGTCCATCTGCGGCTAATAACCTACTTATGGATAACGATGGCGTAAGCTTTAGCGCACGATTTGGTGGCAAGCCTTATACGATCTATTCACCCATCGGCTCAGTCTTAGCTTTGTATGCAAGCGAGACAGGTGAAGGCATGTCATTTGAAGAGGAGGACTTTGATGGTACGCCACCCAATGATCCAAACGACAAGCCGCCCAGCCCAAAATCTGTGCCTGATTCTAATGTAAGGTCATTGAAACAAGCATCGAATAAATCTAAAAAGCGCCCAGCGCTCAAAGTTGTAAAGTAGTTTCAGCATATTGCGATGAAGCAAACAGGCAATGACATGAAGCTTTCTATGATCGCCGCCATGGGTAAAGATAGAGTGATTGGCAAAGATAACGATATGCCTTGGCACCTGCCTGCTGATCTTCAACACTTTAAAAAAACCACCTTAGGTAGCCCGATTATTATGGGGCGAAAAACCTATGATTCAATCGGTAGACCACTTCCTGGTCGATTGAATATCATTCTCAGTCGTAACGCTAAATTGGAGATAGAGGGTTGTACTGTCGTTAACTCGCTGGGTGATGCGTTAGCTTTAGCTGCAGAGTCTAATGCTGCTGAGGTGTTCATCACAGGTGGCGCGCACCTTTATAATAAGTTTTTAGATGAAGCTGATCGTCTCTATTTAACGCTCATTGATGAATCTTTTGAAGGCGATACCTATTTTCCCGACTATACTCAGTTGAGCTGGAGCGAAGTTGAGCGAGAAAATCATCTAGCAGATGATAAAAACCCCCATAATTATTCATTCGTTACGCTAGAGCGTAATCGTACAGAAACTAAAAGCGACGATTAGAGGTTAGCATCGGTACTTTACTCATACTTAATGCAAAAATAGTCAACGAAGGTCAAGTGTTTGAATCTGATATTTATGTCAGAGGCGGGCGCATTGATAAGATTGGCAAAGACCTTTCTGCTATGAAAGTATTGCATGTGCTAGATGTCAAAGGAAAATACCTGTTGCCTGGCATGATTGATGATCAAGTGCATTTTCGTAATTCTGAAGCTGACTATAAAGGCGACTTGTGCAGTGAGTCTCGTGCCGCAGTCGCTGGTGGCGTTACCACGTTCTTTGATATGCCTGACTCCAAACCAGAAGCACTAGACAGTGAAATACTCGAAGCTAAAGCTGAATTGGCGACCGAAAAATCACTGGCAAACTTCTCTTTTTATCATGGTGCATCCAACGATAATCTAGAAGAGATTAAAGCCATAGACCCTCAGTCTTGTTGCGGGCTTAAAGTGTTTATGGGTGGATCATCAGGTAATATGTTAGTTGATCGCCCAGAAGTTCTGGATAAAATTTTTGAACACTCACCTGTTATCATCGCAACACATTGTGAAGACACGCCAATTATCGTCGAAAACGAAGAAAACTATCGTCAAATTTATGGCGATGATGTACCTTTTCAAGTTCATGCAAAAATCCGTAGTGAAGAGGTTTGTTATAAATCATCATCGTTAGCGATAGAGTTAGCAAAAGCCCATGAAACCAAGTTGCATGTACTGAGTATTAGTACCGCTAAAGAGATTGAAATGTTTGCCGACTTACCGCTAGCGGAAAAGCTTATTAGTGCGGAAGTGTGCTGTCATTATTTGGCTTTTTCTGAAGAGGATTATGAAAGCAAAGGCGCTTCGATTAAGTGTGATCCTGCGATTAAAACAGAAGTAGATCGTGCGGGTTTGTTCCAAGGTTTGATGGATAATCATCTTGATGTTATTGGCACAGATCATTCACCCTTACTGTGGGATGAAAAACAGGGGGGGTATTTTGAAGCAGCATCGGGACTGCCGTCGATTGAATACGCACTGCCATCATTGCTCGAGCATTATCAAGATGGTATTTTTACCTTG
Organism: uncultured Cocleimonas sp.; assembly: GCA_964403815.1. GTDB lineage: Bacteria > Pseudomonadota > Gammaproteobacteria > Thiotrichales > Thiotrichaceae > Cocleimonas. The sequence continues at coordinate 1,265 of CAYOHT010000105.1, read as the reverse complement.
GAGTTTTTGGCGCAAAAAACAAGCCATGGCGTGGCAGAACTATTTAATATAAAGGATCGTGGCTATATACGAGAAGGGTACTGGGCAGATTTTGTCATTGTTGATTTGGATAAAACCACCCAAGCGAACAATAAAGACGTGATTTCAAAAGCAGGTTGGACACCTTACGATGGCACAGAATTTCGCTCAAGCGTGTATGCAACCATTGTGAACGGGGATTTAGTTTATATAAATGGCAAAGTCCGTACAGGCACTGTAGGCAAACGCGTGAAGTTTGATCGTGATTAGGTGTTTGAAATACATCATGTAAAACTAGGGGGGTGTTGCTTTTTAGAGCGCCCTAGGCGCTAAAAAGTATATCGTTACACCTTCCAAAGGAAGTGTCGATGGCTGGTTGAAACAAGGGAAATTCTAAACAAAGCACACCCCTAGTTTCACATGCCTTTTCTTGCAACTAAAACAACAAACTTTTTATTAGAAGCAATGGTCTTACAATTCCCAAATAGCTTTTGTAGTTTGACATGATAAGCAAGATGGCGATTGCCAATCACCCAAATCTCTCCATCTGCCTGTAATTGTTCATGGCTTTGTTTTAACATTTCCCACGCAATGTGATCGCCAATACTATGGTTTTGATGAAACGGCGGATTGCATAGAATTAGGCCTACATCTTCTCCTGTAAATTGGCTAAAGCAATCGCTATTATAAAAACGAGCACTCTCTATTTGCTCTTTGTTATCGTATTTATAATTCTCTTTTGCGGATGCAATCGCGGCGTAAGATTCGTCAATAAAACTAATCTTTGCTTCTGGCTGTAGTCGTCCTGCCATTATACCCAGTGCGCCATTACCACAACCTAAGTCAACGATATGTTTGGCGGGTGAGCATCGCTTAAGCTGCTCAATTAAAAAACGTGTGCCGATGTCCAGTTTATCTTTTGCAAAGACGTTGGCATGGTTAACGAGTGTGAGTTTTAGCAATTCATCGGTAATGGTTTTGGGGTAGGGTGATTGATGGTTTTGTGGGTTATCATTTTTTGCAAATATCAATCGTGCCTTTTTGGTAGCGCGCGAAGTCGTTGTTGTTCCAATAAGCTTTTCGAATATTTTTAGTGTTGAAGTATGAATATGCTTGCTCATGGCAGCAGCAATGATAACGGTGTCAGCATTGATGTGTGGCTTTAAACGGCACAGTTGGTCTTCAAGTAAACCCAGTGTTTTAGGAATTTTAATAATGACTAAATCGTAAGATTGTTTTAAATCTTC
>CAYOHT010000104.1:0-7154 GCA_964403815.1 uncultured Cocleimonas sp. | reverse complement strand
AGGTTTTGTAGCCAAAGGATTAAATAAATCGCCCTTAAAAAGCGCTTTGTTAAAACCTAAATCAGAAAGTTAATGTGTCTACCAGCAATAAAGACCAATGTTACCAAGCTGTGCAGCCACACGAAAATTGGGACGTCGCCAAGTGGTAAGGCTCTGGGTTTTGATCTCAGCATGCGTAGGTTCGAACCCTACCGTCCCAGCCATATTTTGTTGGCACTTTGAATAGGTGAGTTTTTTTATTCAAAGTGCCAATTCTTCATTCATATCATAGAGATTGTCCATGTCAGACGTAGACAGAATGATGATTTTCTCTGGAAATTCTAATCCAGAGCTAGCGCGCGAAGTAGCAGAGTTACTAGATACCGATTTAGGTAACTGTACTGTTACACAATTTAGTGATGGCGAATCTCATGTTGAAATTCTCGAAAATGTTCGCGGACGTGATGTGTTCATTATCCAACCAACCTGTTCGCCGACCAACGATAATTTAATGGAATTGTTGATCATGGTTGATGCAGTTTATCGTGCATCAGCAGGTCGTATCACCGCAGTTATCCCTTATTATGGTTATGCGCGTCAAGATCGTCGTGTACGTTCACGTCGTGTTCCAATCTCGGCAAAGCTAGTAGCAGATATGCTATCAACCAGCCGTGTTGATCGAGTTTTAACGATTGACTTGCATTCTGATCAGATTCAAGGCTTCTTTGATCTTCCTGTTGATAATATCTACGCCTCTGCGGTTTTACTTAGAGATATTCAAGAAAAGAATTACAGCAATCTTGTAGTTGTCTCACCTGATGTAGGCGGTGTAGTGAGAGCGCGCGCCATGACTAAAAGCTTGGGTGATGTTGGGCTGGCGATTATTGATAAACGTCGTCCAGAACCAAACGTGTCTGCAGTCATGCATATTATCGGTGATGTGAAAGATAAAACCTGTGTTTTGATTGATGACTTGGTTGATACAGCAGGGACACTTTGCCATGCGGCAGAAGCGCTTAAAGAGCACGGTGCAACGCGGGTTATTGCCTATGCAACGCACCCTGTTTTCTCAGGACCTGCGATTAAAAACATTGAAAACTCAGACTTGGATGAAGTTGTAGTAACTAATTCTATTCCATTGAGTGAAAGTGCTGAAAAGTGTGCTAAAATCCGCCAGCTTTCTGTGGCAGACATCTTGGCTGACACAATATCACGCATCCACTTAGAAGAGTCGGTGAGTGATTTATTTGCACATGTGGTTCACGATTAGTTTGAGTGACTGATAACGTATCGAGAGCCACAACGAATTTTAGTTAGATTGTTTTTTAAAAATTTAAAAACAATCTAACTTCATAACGGCAAAACTTGGTCGCGAGTTTTGCTTTTTTTGTTTTTGGAGTAAAAATACTCTTAATTTTTTTGGAGACATTCATTATGTCAAATAAGTCAACTAAATACACATTAGACGCAGAAATGCGCGATGATTTAGGTAAGGGTGCGAGCCGCCGCCTACGTCGCGAAAATAAAATACCTGCGGTACTTTACGGTGCGGGTCGCCCAGCTTGGTCGCTCTCGTTAAAAGAATTTCAATTAACACGTAACTTGCAAGAAGAAACATTCTACGCAGCCATTATCGAGCTAACGTTAGAAGGCAAGCAACAAAAAGTTTTCTTGCGTGACTTACAGCGTCACCCTTCAAAAGAGACTGTTCTACACGTTGACTTACAACGCGTAAGAGACGACGTTGAAATGACAGTCGTACTACCACTTCATTACTTGAATGAAGACACCGCATATGGTGTTAAAATGGAAGGCGGTCAGGTAATGCGTAATGCAATGGATATTGAAATCACTTGTTTACCAGGTGTTCTGCCACAGTTTATTGAAGTGGATTTGGCAGACGTCAAGCTCGGTGAATCAGTACATCTGTCTAGCATTAAGTTACCAGAAGGTGTTGTATCAACACAGTTATCTTATGGTGAGGATCACGATCAACCCATCGTATCTATCATAACGCCTAAAGCTGAAGAAGTCATTGAAGAGGCAGCTCCAGAAGCTCCTGAGACTGAGAGTGAGACAGGTGGCGATGATGCACCTGCTGAGGGTGACGCTGAGTAAAGCGTTATCTACTGAGAGGCAACTATGTCTATCAAACTCATTATCGGCTTGGGAAACCCTGGCGATAAATACGCCAAAACCCGACACAATGTCGGGTTTTGGTTTATTGATGAGCTAGCGAATCGCTATGGTGCAAGCTTTAAGGCAGAAAGTAAGTTTTCTGGTGAAGTAGCTAAAGCAAATATAGAAGGTACTTCTGGCAATCACAGTGTATGGCTACTAAAGCCATCGACCTTTATGAATCGTAGTGGTTTAGCAGCGCATCAAATTTCATCATTTTATAAAATACCTGTAGATCAAATGCTAGTCGCCTATGACGAATTAGACCTGCCTGTTGGTACGGTTAGATTAAAAGTCAGCGGTGGGCATGGCGGGCATAATGGTTTGCGCGATTTACACGCTCAAATCAGCAAAGAATACACACGCTTGCGTTTTGGCATTGGTCACCCAGGTGATAGTAGACAAGTGGCAGACTATGTTTTAGGTCGCCCCAGTCAAGATGATGAAATATCCATTCAAAACGCCATTGATAAATCTATTGCTGAAATAGACAAAATTATCAGTGGCGATACACAAAAAGCAATGAATACATTACATACTGATTAGACAGTAAGTTAATTGTAGGAAAAGAAAGGTACAAATTATGGGTTTTAAATGTGGCATAGTAGGCCTTCCCAACGTAGGGAAGTCGACACTTTTTAATGCGCTGACCAAAGCGGGTATAGCGGCAGAAAACTACCCATTTTGTACTATAGAGCCCAATGTGGGTATCGTTCCTGTGCCAGATCCACGCATGGATGCGTTGGCAAAAATCGTCAGCCCAGAGCGTTGTCTACCAACCACAATGGAATTTGTAGATATTGCAGGCTTGGTTGAAGGTGCCGCTTCGGGTGAAGGTTTGGGTAATAAATTCTTGTCTCATATTCGTGAAACAGATGCTATCGCGCAAGTTGTACGTTGTTTTGATGACGATGATGTGGTGCATGTGGATGGCAAAATTGATCCTCTTTCTGATATAGATACTATTAATACAGAGTTGGCACTGGCAGATTTGGATTCTGTCGAAAAGGCCATTATTCGTACCACCAAAGCCACTCGCTCTGGTGATAAAGATGCCATTAAACTACTTGTGCTGCTTGAGGCTATTCAAGCCAAACTGGCAGAAGGACAGTCAGCACGCTCTGTAGGCATTGATAAAGAAGACATACCTCTATTACAAGAGCTTCAACTTATTACCATCAAGCCAATATTATTTGTAGCCAATGTCGCAGAAGATGGTTTTGAAAATAATCCTTACCTTGATGCAGTAACAGAGTACGCTAAAAAAGAAGGCGCAGAAGTGGTTGCCGTGAGCGCAGAAATGGAAGCAGAAATGTCAACGCTGGACGATGACGAGCGTAATGAGTTTTTAGCAGAAATGGGCTTAACTGAACCAGGCTTAAACCGTGTTATCAATGCAGGCTACCAGCTTTTGAATTTACAAACTTTCTTCACCGCAGGCGTAAAAGAAGTACGCGCATGGACGGTTAAAGAAGGTGCAACAGCTCCCAATGGTGCAGGTAAAATTCATACTGATTTTGAAAAAGGCTTTATTCGTGCAGAAGTCGTTGCCTATGATGACTTCATTGAATGTGAAGGCGAGCAGGGCGCGAAGGATGCGGGTAAGTGGCGCTTGGAAGGTAAAGAATACATTCTGCACGAAGGGGATGTAGTACATTTTCGCTTCAACGTCTAATAACTTTATAATTATAAATAAGCTACGTAGGGTCGGTGTGGCTTTGCGAAACCGACCATGTTTATGCTCGATATTGGTCGGTTACGTATACTCCACCGACCCTACAACGGTCCTAGCCTTTTTCCGTGACCTTCCGCGTGTTTCCGTGGTAAAAAAGCTCTTTTAATATTTCCCCTGAAAACATCATGTAAAAGTGGGGGGGTGTGCTTTAATATAATGATGTATCTTTCACGATAATATTATTAACAATGGAGCTATGAGCTTATGGATTTAGCAAACTTTTTAGAGCCTGCTGTTGTCGAAGCTGGGATTATTGCGTTTGCTTCTCTTTTTGCTTTGATTGACCCTGTGGGTAATGCGGTTATGTTCGCTAGCTTAACGGCGAACGATGATGCAAAGCACCGCCGTGCTATGGCGTTTAAAGGTGTGTTTATTGCCACCATATTACTACTAGCGTTTATGTTTTTGGGTCAGGGAATCTTAACGCGTTTAGGCATTTCCTTGGCTGCTTTGCGTACTTCTGGTGGAATACTGTTACTTATTTTAGCGATTGATATGGTCTTTGCCATACACTCAGGCGGCACATCGACAACAGACGAAGAGGAAAAAGAAGCGCGTAAAAGTGAAGATATTTCAGTTTTTCCTCTTGCGACCCCATTGATAGCGGGAGCAGGCGCAATTAGTGCGGTTATATTGTTGCATACGAATGCGCAAGGGAACGTGATGGTAGAACTTGCCACGGTTACGGCTTTGTTGTTTGTTCTGCTTATTACGTTAATACTTTTATTGCTTTCTACACAGGTTCAGCGTCTTTTAGGTGCAACAGGTTTAAATGTGATTAATAGAATCTTGGGTGTTATTCTTTCTGCGCTGGCTGTCCAATTTATTTTTGATGGCTTATTGCAAAGTGGTTTGTTCGGAGTGAAGTAAAAAGACTTATTTAAGGTATAGATACATGAATGAAGTAATTTGTCCAAATTGTAAAAAAACTTTTAAACCAGATGATGACGCTGGCTTTGCTGACATTCTTAAACAAGTCCGCGACCATCAATTTGAAAAAGAACTAACAAGTCAACTAGCCCTTGCCGAAAAGGAAAAAGAGAGTGCAGTTAAGCTCGCAGAAACGCTTGTTGAGAAATCTTTACAAGAAGAACTAGCGGATAAGGACAAACAACTAATTGAATTAAAGGCTAAAAGTGATACAGAGCTTGCTGAAAAGGAATCCAAAATTCAGAATGCAGCGACAGAAAAAGCACTTGCCGTTTCAGAAGCTATTAAAGAAATAGAAAAAGAGCGTGATGGTCTTACGAATGACTTAATAATAAAGGAAACTGAAAAAAACAGTGCGGTTATGATCGCAGAAGCAAAAAAGGATAAGCAACTAATTGAATTAAAAGCAGAAAGTGATACTGAACTTTCTAAAAAACTAGCGGAGAAAGATAAAGAAGCACTTAAAGAAATAGAAAAAGTGCGTAATGACCTCACGCATGATTTAGAAATGAAAGATGATGAAATTGATCGTCTAAAAGACTTCAAGCAGAAACTTTCAACAAAAATGGTTGGTGAGACCTTAGAACAACATTGTGAAGTTGAGTTTAATAAACTGCGAGCAACAGCCTTTCAAAACGCTTATTTTGAAAAAGATAATGACTCAAAAGGCGGCAGTAAAGGTGATTTCATTTATAAAGAAATGGATGAGGCAGGAAATGAAATAATCTCAATTATGTTTGAAATGAAGAATGAAAATGATGAAACTGCCACTAAAAAAAGAAATGAAGATTTCTTTGCAAAACTCGATAAAGACCGTAATGAAAAGGGTTGTGAATATGCAGTTTTAGTGTCTCTTTTAGAATCAGAAAATGAATTCTACAATACAGGTATAGTTGATGTTTCTTATAAGTTCGAGAAAATGTACGTAGTACGTCCTCAATTTTTCATCCCGATTATCACACTTCTAAGAAATGCAGCGATGAATTCTATGGCGTATAAAGCAGAATTAAACTTGATGAGAAACCAAAACATAGATATCACCGATTTCGAAGAAAAGGTTGATGTGTTTAGAAAAGGATTTTCTTATAACTATGACTTAGCTAGTCGGAAATTTAAAACAGCAATTGATGAAATTGATAAAACCATCAGTCATCTTCAAAAAACAAAAGATGCTCTATTGTCATCAGAAAATAACTTACGTTTGGCTAATAATAAAGCGGATGATCTAACCATCAAAAAGTTAACACGTGGAAATCCTACAATGAAAGCAAAGTTTGATGAACAAAAACCTAAGAAATAAAAGTGACACCGCAATAGGTGGGTGGCGGAGGACTTGATCCTTTATATCCGCCAGAAGAATAAAAAACACCCGCATAAAGCGGGTGTGTGTTGCTGCTAACTACTGGTCTTCTCAATTACCAATTAAAAACAAACTCATATCTATCTTGTGGATAGCGATGCTGGTTGTTGTAATGCTGATTGTTATTGTACTGGCTGTGCTGAGTCAGCCTGTTGTGACGTTTATTTCGAATATGATTCGAAGCCACGTTTAACATTTTATTGATTTTTTTTCGCTCATGTCGATTAAGGCGACCATCGTTTTGAAAGTGTCTTAAACGCTTTGAGATTCTACGTTGTTCTTTGCGTAAAGTTCGTACTTCTCTGCGAACCAACTGTCCATTATCAATGCCTCTGTTAATTCTTCTCGCTTGATTGTTTTGGCGCTTATGAATGCGTTGGAGAGCTCTTTGCATAGAGTTATATCTATCATGCCTATTATCCCAGCCATCATTCCATGCATGACGTTCACTATGCCTATTGTTATGATTTCTTTTAGCCCAATGCTTGTTCTTCTTATGCTTGTGAGATTTCTCTACAAAGTGTTTATTCGCGTGTTTATTCTTTTTCCAACTGTTATCAGCCATTGCTGCTGGAGCTGCAATCACTAACGATGCTCCTAGTATCCAATTTAAAATTGAGCTTTTCATAACCGCTCCTCTCTTTTTCTTCTGTTGTACAAACTGTTACTACAAAAATAATGTATGCAACTTATGGGTATTCTGAGGGTTATTTAGTCAAAAGGTTTGAATCTTTACACAACTTTACAATCGGGGAGTTTTTGAATGGAGATAGATTTATGGAAAGACTGATCAAGTCCATTTATTTTAAGCTTGACAAAACTGCCGCTAAATTCAAATCACTTAATCAATATTTCCTTATGAAGCACACCCCCCCACTTTCACATGATGTTTATGGTTTATAAGAGACATCATGTAAAAGTGGGGGGGTGTGCTTGTGGTTATGTAGCCAAAAAGTGAGGGTTAGTCCAGCG
>CAYOHT010000103.1:0-7332 GCA_964403815.1 uncultured Cocleimonas sp. | reverse complement strand
CCTTCGGCTTCGATAATCGCTTCTAAGGATTCTGTCCAATCTAATGTTTCTTGTGGGTCGACATCGTTGTGTTGATCAGTGTTATTGTTATCACTCATAATCTATTTCGCTTGTCATTTTAGTTAGTTGATTAGTCTAACACTCGAAGGCTGTAACTTAAAGAAAATGATTTATTAAAAATAATTAGTATGTTAATTAGTAGCTTAGAGAGTCAATATAAATACAATAACTTTTAACGCGTAAAATATGATGGTTGGCGCTGAGCATGCGAAGCGAACAAGCGGGTTATGTTGGGCTTCGTTCCTCAACGCCAACCTACAATAAGGCTTCTATACATACCATCTTTAATAAAGTGTAGAAAGTGATAAATACCCTTGCTAGATTGTTTTGTGTGGTGATATTTCAAGACCTATCCTGTAAGCTTCTCGCATGATAAAAAGTACGACTAAAGAATTGAATAACCCCCTATTAAATACAGAAGAAGAAACTGGCGAAGTAGAGACAAACATCATTGCCCCAATGGGCGGACGTTTTCGTGGTTTTTTGCCTGTCGTAATTGATATGGAAACAGGGGGGTTTAATCACAATACCGATGCATTATTAGAAGTTGCTGCAGTAACACTGCGTTTTGATGAAGAGGGTTTTATCCACCCGAACAAAACCTATGGCTGGCACGTTGCCCCATTTGAAGGCGCAAATCTAGAGCCAGCTTCGCTTGAAGTAAACGGCATCGACCCAGACTTACCTTTTCGCCAAGCGATAGCCGTTGATGAGAAAAAATGTTTGGATGAGTTGTTTAGTATTGTGCGTAAAGAAATGAAGCTGAATAAATGTAAGCGTGCAATTTTGGTTGGGCATAACGCCGCATTTGATTTAAATTTTTTAAATGCGGCAGTGGAACGAATCAAAAAGAAACGCAACCCTTTTCATCCGTTTAGCACCTTCGATACAGTGACGTTGGCAGCAATGGCATACAGGCAAACGGTGTTGGCACGTTCGGTAAAAGCGGCAGGTTTTGATTGGGATGCTAATGAGGCGCATTCGGCGGTTTATGATACGGAAAAGACGGCGGATTTGTACTGTAATATAATTAACCAATGGGAAGCGAATGTTGGCACCAAAAACATGCCCAATCCAAGCGATACAGAATAGTGGTTAATAAAAACAAAGAAAAAAATGATCAAGTGCTTTGCTCATTATCAGACATAGAAAATTTATCATCCAAAAGTTTTAGTGTAAGAATCAAACGTAAAGAAACGGATATTTTTGTTATTCGCAAAGACGATCAAGTCTACACCTATCAAAATGTATGTCCTCACGCTCAGGCTCCTCTTGAATGGAATCCTGATGAGTTTTTAGATGAGGAAAAAGAGAATATTATCTGCGCTTTGCATGGTGCAATGTTTTCTATTGAAGACGGAGACTGCCTTGGAGGACCCTGTGAAGGGATTGGCTTAACGGCCGTTTCTGTTGAGATACAAGCAGGGGAAGTTGTACTCATAACTTAAACATCATGGAGCTTTTAAGCTCTAGTAACCGTTTAAAAGCACACCCCCCCACTTTTACATGATGTTTTTTACTGGATGAATATAAAGCCTTGCTAAGGCAAGCGAATTAAAACCGCAAACTTAAAAATAAGATAATACCACCGAAGCTACAGAACTAAAAAGAAGCTCTAGTTTAGCTTGTCCATTTTAAGAGAATTGTTAGATTCTTTTAATCTTGAGATGGTTTTCAATAATCATTTCCCCATGAGAAGCACCCAAAATAGCGATGTTTTATTGGTTTAGAATCTCATAAACTATACGGTAGTGGCACTTCGTAACTCTTTATAAGTAAATATATTTATGAAATAGATCATGTAAAAGTAGGGGGGTGTGCTTCCTAATCTTCGATCCTTGCATTCGCCTCACCGTCTTTCAGTTTGATGGTAATTTGTTGTTTTGATTTGAAGCTCTTTGCTGATGTGATCAAATTCCCAGAATCTGTATCCTTAATAATAGAGTAACCTCTTTCCAATGTTTTTAACGGGCTAATGCTATCAAGCATTGCTAACTGAATTTTAAATTTTGATTGTTCTTGTTGGACTTTTTTATTAATAGATTGCTGTAAGCGTGCTGAGAAATGGCTGAAGGCTTGTTCTTGTTCGGCTAGTTTTCTTGAGGGAGTGTTTGATTTTAAACGGCTGTTTAGGTTACCTGTTTGAATTTGTTTATCACGCAATAATCTTGTCATTTTTTGTTGCAGACGAATATTTAATTCATCTAGGTGTTGAGCTTGTTGTTGGATTTTACTCGATGGTTTTTGTAATTGCAGTCGTTTATCGACCCATTCTAACCGCTGCCGTTTTTGTTTGATATTTTGCTTGATGGTTTGTGTCATCCACAGCTGTGTTTGGACGACATCCGTTAAAAGTTGGTCACGCTCTGGTGTGATTAGCTCTGCCGCCGCCGAGGGCGTTGGTGCACGCAAATCTGCTACAAAATCTGCAATGGTAAAATCAATCTCATGACCCACACCACAAACGATGGGTATATTGGAGTTGTAGATAGCTTTAGCGACATTCTCTTCATTGAATGACCATAAATCTTCAATCGAACCGCCGCCTCTGGCAAGAATCAGCACATCACAAGTGTTATCAATATTAGCCCTGCGAATGGCGGTCTCTATTTGTGTTTTTGCTGCATCACCTTGTACAGCAACAGGGTAAATTAAAATAGGTGTATGTGGGCTACGGCGCGATAATACTTGTAGAATATCTCGAACCGCCGCGCCTGTGGGTGATGTGACTACGCCAATGCGTTTGGGGTATTCTGGGAATTCTTTTTTATGTTCTTCGGTAAATAATCCTGCATCCGCCAGTTTTTGTTTTAGCGCTTCAAACTGTCGTTGCAGTTGACCAATACCTGCATCTTCCATGTGTTCTGCAATAAGTTGATAGTCTCCGCGTGGCTCGTATAAACCAACACGTCCACGTACTAAAACCTTCATTCCATTTTCGGGCTGAATGGTTAGCTTCATATTGCGATTACGAAACATTGCGCTACGAATTTGTGATTTATTATCTTTTAACGTGAAGTAAAGATGCCCAGAAGCAGGGCGTACTAAATTAGATATCTCACCCTCGACCCAAAGCAGAGGAAATCCGCGCGTGAGTAGCTGATTAACTTCGGCATTAAGCTCGGATACATTGAGGATAGTTCGATTTGATGTTTGCATGATGGGTAATTATGTCATGTAGCTCTGCGTAAATTCTAGCAGTCGTTAAAAAACTAACGATCTATCATTCAAAAGTGGGGGGGTGTGCTTTTAATAAGCAGGTATTAAAAAGCCGAGACTTGGCTCGGCTTTTTAATTTTGTTCTGTTCTTAGTCTGTTCTAAACAGTTACTCAGAAACGAGGCCCTGCTGTTTTCGCAAGTGCTGCTTGTTTAAGCCCAGCCTTGCTGTGCATTTCTGCCTCTTTAGCAATTTTAATGGCTTTTTTCTCTTTGCCATCTTTAGCCAATGCTTCGGCTTTTTTAATCATCTTACCTGTTGCGGCCCACTCAAAGCCAGCTGCAGCGGCTTCTTTTTGAGCTGCTTTTGCTGCTGTAATTGCATCGCCTGCGCCGTCAGCTATTGCTGGGGTTGCTAATGTAGTAAGTGAAAGTGCTAATGTTGCTAGTATATGTTTAAGTTTCATTCATTCCTCCTAGTAGGTGAATATTATATTAAAAGAGCCTGTGCTTTTCTGTTATTAACTTACAGATACATAAATACCATGTTTACCTTTAAAAGGTCAATCTCTAAAATTTAGCGAGCTTACCATCCAGACGCTTTTCTGGATGGATAACTCGATTATGTCGCCGTCTTTTTGGCGACGTCTATGAACTAGGCTTTTTGTTATTATTATCGGGTAAGTTAGTTGTTTTGGTAACGTAGTAGCGTTAATATATCGCCCCCAATAACATACCAACAGTTGGAATAAATATAATATGAGAATTCTCGAAGAAGCCCTAACATTTGACGATGTTTTATTAATTCCCGCCCATTCAAATGTGTTACCCGCCGAGGTTGATTTGAGCACTAATCTTACGAAGAAGATTAAACTAAATATCCCGATGCTTTCAGCTGCGATGGATACCGTGACAGAAGCACGTTTAGCGATTTCATTAGCGCAAGAAGGCGGCCTAGGCATCGTTCATAAGAACATGACGATTGATGAACAAGCTAAGATTATTTCTACGGTAAAACGTTTTGAAAGTGGCATCATAAAAGACCCGATTACGATTGGTCCTGATATGTCCGTTGGTGAAGTAATGGCACTTACAGCAAAGAATAAAATATCAGGTGTGCCAGTGGTGGAAAATGGCGATAACTTGATTGGTATTGTTACCAGTCGTGATTTACGTTTTGAAACCAACCTTGATCAGCCTGTATCGAAAATAATGACAGGAAAAATTGATCTTGTAACGGTTACAGAAGGCGCGAGCAAAGATGAAATCCAAGCTTTATTGCATAAAAATCGCATCGAAAAAGTATTGGTTATAAATGATAACTTTAAACTACGTGGTCTAATTACCGTAAAAGATATTCAAAAATCAACGGACTTCCCCAATGCCTGTAAAGATGAATCAGAAAGCTTGCGTGTTGGCGCGGCAGTTGGTACGGGTCACGGAACAGAAGCACGTATAAAAGCATTGGTTGAGGCGGGTGTTGATGTAATTATTGTTGATACCGCACACGGACATTCGCAAGGCGTTTTAGATCGCGTTAAATGGGTGAAAAGTACCTACCCAGAAGTTGAAGTGATTGGTGGAAATATTGCCACAGGCGAGGCTGCTTTAGCGTTGGTAGAAGCGGGTGCAGATGCTGTAAAAGTAGGTATTGGCCCAGGCTCAATTTGTACAACACGTATGGTGGCAGGCGTAGGTGTTCCGCAAATATCTGCGATTATGAATGTAGCAAAAGCACTTAAAGACAGCGGTGTGCCATTAATTGCAGACGGTGGCATTCGATTCTCTGGTGATATTGCAAAGTCATTAGCGGCAGGCGCACATTGTGTGATGCTAGGTGGCATGTTTGCAGGCACGGATGAAGCACCGGGTGAGATTATTATTTACCAAGGTCGCTCGTACAAATCATACCGCGGCATGGGTTCATTGGCAGCAATGGCAGATGGTTCTAGCGATAGATACTTCCAAGAATCAGAAAATGCCGCAGATAAGCTTGTACCCGAAGGCATTGAAGGACAAGTGCCGTACAAAGGTCCATTAGCGCCCATTATTCATCAGCTTACAGGTGGAGTTCGCTCGAGCATGGGTTATGTTGGTTGTGCGAATTTGGAAGAGATGCGTAATAAACCTGAGTTTGTGAGAATTACCGGTGCGGGTATGGCAGAAAGCCATGTGCATGATGTAACGATAACCAAGGAAGCACCCAACTACCATTCATAATCATTCTTCTTACCCCCTTATTTGTTCCATTACCGCGTTGGAAAATGATCACTTACATCTGTAAGCTCACATTTCCCGCCTTGTACTAAACAAAACGGGGGCAAGCAGAATGATTCTGAAACTTACCTTTAAAATCTGTTTATTCTTTTTTTCCGTGTCACTTCCGTAGCAAAGAAGTCTTTTAATCTTTTAAGTAGATAAATCCATGACAAATAACATCCATACAGATCGAATCTTAATACTAGACTTTGGCGCACAATACACCCAACTTATTGCACGACGAGTTCGTGAAGTCGGCGTTTACTGTGAAATCTATCCGTGGGATGTAAGTAGCCAAGACGTTATTGATTTTAAAGCTAAAGGAATCATTCTTTCAGGGGGACCAGAATCAACGATTGGCGATAATCCACCGATTGCGCCACAAGCAGTTTATGATTTAGGCGTACCTGTGCTGGGTATTTGCTACGGTATGCAAACCATGGCAGTTCAGTTTGGTGGTAAGGTAGAAACAGCTGATCATCAAGAATACGGCTACGCACAGGTTCGTGCGCGCGGACATACGGCTTTATTTAAAAACATTGAAGATGAAGTGAATGCCGAAGGTCATGGCTTATTAGATGTTTGGATGTCGCATGGCGATCATGTTGTTGAAATTCCTGAATCCTTCAAGCTCATGGCAAGTACTGAGAATGCACCGATTGCGGGTATCGCCAATGAAGATAAACAATTCTACGGTATTCAATTTCATCCAGAAGTAACCCATACAAAACAGGGCGGTCGTATACTTGAGCGCTTTACCCGTGAGATTTGTGGCTGTGCTAATTTATGGAATCCACAAAATATAATCGACGACAGTATTAAAAACGTGAAACAGCAGGTTGGCTCTGATGAGGTGATATTAGGGCTTTCTGGTGGCGTTGATTCATCGGTTGTAGCCGCGATGTTACACAAAGCCATTGGTAAACAACTCACCTGTGTGTTCGTTGATACGGGCTTGTTACGCTTGAATGAAGGCGATCAAGTGATGACCATGTTTGCCGAACATATGGGCGTTAAGGTGATTCGTGTAGATGCAGAAGCACGCTATCTCGAAGCATTGCAGGGCAAAACCGACCCAGAAGAAAAACGTAAGATCATCGGTAATTTATTTGTAGAAATATTTGAAGAAGAATCAAATAAACTCACTAATGCAAAATGGTTGGCGCAAGGCACAATTTATCCTGATGTGATTGAATCGGCAGGTAGCAAAACAGGCAAAGCGCATCTCATAAAATCACACCACAACGTCGGTGGCTTACCAGAAGACATGAAGCTTGGGCTGGTTGAGCCATTACGCGAATTGTTTAAAGATGAAGTACGTACCATCGGTATCGAGCTTGGGCTTCCTGCTGAAATGGTACAGCGTCATCCTTTTCCAGGACCTGGTTTGGGTGTGCGTATTCTGGGTGAAGTTAAGAAGGAATTTGCCGATATTCTGCGTCTTGCGGATAATATTTTTATTGAAGAATTATACAAACACGATTTGTACAATAAAACCTCGCAAGCCTTTGCCGTGTTCTTGCCGATTAAATCAGTAGGCGTGACAGGCGATGGTCGTCGTTATGATTATGTAATTGCATTGCGAGCGGTTGAGACGATAGATTTTATGACGGCACGTTGGGCGCATCTGCCTTATGATTTTTTGAGCTTGGTTTCTAATCGTATTATCAATGAGATAGCGAATGTATCTCGGGTGACTTATGATATTTCGGGTAAGCCGCCGGCCACGATAGAGTGGGAGTGAGTTATTGTTTTTACTAAATCAGAGGCGTCTTTGTTTCGGTCATTATCGACATTTCCTATCGGAAAGTATGTCGATGTACTTTTTGGCTCTTGGTGAGCTTCTAAAGAAAAAG
>CAYOHT010000102.1:0-7372 GCA_964403815.1 uncultured Cocleimonas sp. | reverse complement strand
GATAAGTTGATTGTTAAACGACCCGCGCGTACTGTTTCAGCAACAAGTCTTCCACGATGTACGTTGTATTGTTGAAGTTTAAGGTTTACATCGCTTAGCGCAATACTATCACCATCATCATCCCAAACAAGTTCATCAATATGCAAACCTACAAGCATACTTCCTGATATCCCCTTAATACTAAGTTCTTCCAGCGAAGCATCTGCCAAATAAGCAGCGGCTTTCACACCATAAGGAGTAATGAGAGTCAGCACCAATAATAATAGAATTAGGATTATCGTTGACAATAACCACCATAACGGTGAGAACAAATACGTGTTTAGGTGCTGTCTCACAAATCAGAGCCGATACTTAGGTGTAATCGTGGTTTTTTATAATTATCCTTTGGAAAACCAACGTCAATTCTTACAGGGCCAATAGGCGAACGCCAACGCGCACCAAAACCTACACCTACTTTTAATTTTGCATTGTTATAGTCATTAAAGGCATTTCCTGCGTCAACAAAAACAGCTGCTCCCCATTCATCATCGATGGGGTATTGATACTCTAAACTCAGGTCAAGTTCATGCTTGCCACCGATAACCTGATCATCCTTATTAACTTCACCCAAGGATTCAAAACTATAACCACGCACACTTCGCCCACCACCTGCAAAAAAGCGTAACTTTTTGGGTAGCTTATTAAAGTTATCCACCTTGGTTGTACCTAAATGTATGCGACTGAGTATGTGGCTTTTATTCGAAAACGTTTTGATATGCTTTGCTGTCACTTCAAACTGCGCGACATCTTGATCACTGAGCAGTGCTTTACTTGCCGCTCTTAAGTTAAGCTTAAACCTCCAGCCCTCGGTTGGGTAAAGAATATGATCTGACTTAGTTTTATCTAAGCCCACGCCAAAGACGAGCAGTTTTGAATTAACAGGATCTTCCCCATCAACTTCCGTTCTATCTACGAGATACTCAATGGATGCTGTTTGAATCCAATCATTTGATCTTTTACGTGTGAGCTTTCCACCTATATTAATACCGCGCGTGACTATATCATCTGCTCTTTCTTGTTTTATATCGATGTTATAAACCAAGATATCATCTTCAGGGTTTTTGCGTGGACTAACTAATTCTAACGATACTCCCGATATATTTTGCGAAAGCTGTACCTTTGCTTTTAGGCGCTTGCCCGAACTACCCGTCCAGCGACGATACATTTCTGCAGATGTACGTGCGCCTGTATCAGAACCAAATCCCACTTTAAACTTATACGAGTTTCTTTTCTTGCGTGTTAGCGATATATGCACAGGCACTTGATAGTTTGCTGCTTGATCTCGTAAAACTTCAACTTTAATCAACTTAAAGTAGCCACTGCGTTGTAGTAGTTGTTGTTGCCTGATCAAGTCTTCCGTTTTATAAAACTCGCCTGTTTTTAAAATCAAAAAATTTTGTATAACCTTATCGGACAAAACTTCTTGATCAACCGTTACCTTTCCATAACGAAAACGCTTGCCCGTATTAAGCACCAAGTTCACACTGGCCTGATGCCGTAATGGCGCTACTTTTATACTATGCTGTTCAAACTCCGCATCAAAATAACCTAATGACTGAGCAGCTTCTGAAAGCTGAGTTTTAAAATCTGTGTACTTTTGATGATTAAAAACATCACCTATTTTATAGGGTAACTCTGTTAGGATTTTTTGAAATAATTCATCGTTACGTCCCTCTCCAACAACTTTAATATTTTGATAAATGACCCTTGTAGGCAATCCTGGAGTGATTTTTAAACGAAGTTTCCAGCAATCTCCAACAATCGAACCCCCTGTTCTGAAGTCAGCGTCATAATAACCCAGCGCGCGCGATGCCTTACGTAGGCGCTTTTTAAGCGTATCAAAAAACTGTCTAACCTCAGCTCTTTCAGCATTACAAACAGGAATAGACACAGGCATATGTAGTTCAATGTTCTTCTTTAAATCACCATCCACACCCGTCACGTCGATAGTAGCTAATTTTTCAGGCTTGTTTATACCAGCATCTTTTGTAGCTTTATTTTCTCCTTCATTAGCCAAAATAGCGGCTGCCACTAATTCCTTTTCTGTCAATTCAACTTCAGCATTTACTGAAACTGACATCAACAACATGACACAAAATGTAACGGAAAATCGTGACATCATCTATTGCTCAAAGCTCCATCGTAGCAAAGCATCTTGAATCTTCTTGCCACGCCCACCGCCTGATTTATTACCATTGTGCTGGACAACAATGATCATGCGCTTACCTGCTCTGTTTAGCATATAACCTGCGATTGAGGTAACAGAATTGAGCGTACCTGTTTTCAAATGACTGCGTCCTCTAAGATCCTCTTTACGAAAACGATTGACCAAAGTCCCATCAACGCCCGGCAGAGAAAGTGATGATAAAAACTCTGGCATATAGGCATCTCGATAAGCCTTATCTAATAAGTCTGCCATTTGTCTTGCGCTAATTTTTGCCTTGCGTGACAAACCCGAACCGTTTTCAAGATTGATCCCTGTTGTGTCTATCCCACCTTCTGCCAATATGGATAAAACCGCTCGCTTGCCTTTTTCTAACGTTCCGGGTGCGCCGTATTTTTTTGCGCCTACTGTGAGCAGTAACTGCCTTGTCATAACATTATTGCTCCACTTATTAATCAAGCGAATCATCTCCCCTAAGGTTGGAGAGCTATAAACATGAAACCGCTCATCGTCTTTTGCTAGTCGTCCTTTTTTTAACCCTCCTTTCAATGTACCTTTTAAGTCAGTCCAAACATCTCGAAAGGCGTTGTAAATATGTTGCTCAGGCTTTGATACCACACGCAGAATAAAGCGTTGCTTACATTTTATGGAATAATTCCCCTTAATAACCAAAACCCCTTTTTTATTTTTAGAAAACTTCGGTTTAAAGTGTGATCTTCTACACTTCCCACTGGTTAGTTTTATTTGGTTATCAAATTTAAAGCCTTTAATGGCAGGAAAAGGAATTACCTCAACTCTACCTGTCACTTTTTTCTTGCTCTTTTTAGCCTTTTTTTTGCTACCTGACTTTATCTCATCCTCAATCGGGCGAAACAAAAAACGTGTCGCTTGAAAATTAAACATCAATGCCGATGACTGCGCGTTATACACACGAAACGGCTTACCATCAAAAGCAGCAGGGTTATGTGGCGGCTGACTGAAATAACTATTATCCACGATAATGTCGCCTTCAATCACGCGTAGCCCTTTGTTACGCAAGTTCTTTACTAGCTTCCAAAAATTTTCGACCACTAAAAAAGGATCACCAAAACCCTTAATAATTAAATCGCCTTTTAACACGCCGTCTTTTAATTCGCCGCGCAACCATACCTCCGTTCGCCAAGAATAATTAGGGCCTAATTCTTTTAGTCCTGCATAAGTGGTGAGAAGTTTCATTGTGGAAGCAGGAATGCGTAATTTATCGGCGTTATGCTCAATTAAGGCTGTTTTTGCATTAATGTCACGAATATAAACGCTGATATTTTTATCAGGAATTTTGTATTTAGTTAGAAGCTTTGTAACCTCTTCGGGCAACGCATGCCTCTTTTGCTTGGTGTAATGATAATTTTTTGCTAGAGAAGGCTTTGGTTTTTTATCTCCTACTTTCGTCGTGGCTTTATCGTTCTTTTTTTCTGCTGTTTTTGCACTCACTGAACTTGTCAGAAACAGTGATGCCTGCAAGCAAAAAATTGCTAGCAACACAGTGCACAATCGGCATTTAGTAAATGTCATGATTCCCCAAGTTAGACACGCTGTTAGCCCTCTTCCTTTAATGCTAACACTTTGATTTTATTATTATCGTAGTACTGCCATTTTAAATCAAAATCGTGGAGCTTCATAGCGTAAATTCTATCACTTTCATTATTGCCTTTATTCTTGTTTTGATGCTTTTGTTGATAAGTGGGGCGTGGGTCTAACTGTAAAATCTGTGTGATTAATACCTTTGTCGAAGCACACCCCCCCACTTTTACATGATCAATTCGCTGATCAGCTTGTTTACATTGCAACTCTGCCTCTTCACTAAATACCACTTCCAGCAAGGCTTTAGGCTTAATCTCAGCAAACCCTCCTTTGGCATTAGGGATAATATCAGCATAAGGTAAGTACGGTTTAATATCCAAAACTGGCGTTCCATCCACAAGATCGCAGCCTCCCAAATACAACACCACTTCCCCTGACTTAGTTTCTATGTCAAGTAATTCAACCACCGACAAACCCAGCGGATTAGGGCGAAACGTCGAGCGAGAGGCAAATACGCCCACTTTCTCATTTCCACCTAAACGTGGTGGGCGCACCATTGGCTTCCAACCTTGGGCTTGGGTTTTATGGAATACAAAGTTAACCCAGATATGCGAAAAACCTTTCAAACCACGAACGCTTTCTTCACCAAAACCATCCCCCAAAATTAATTCAGCCGTTGCTGCTGGCACTAAACCCGGCTGACGCGGGATGCCAAATTTTTCTTTATAGCAAGAAGCTATCATTCCGATTGGGGATAATTGTAATGCACTCATAGAAAGGATTATACTCGACCGATGAATGATGAAGTAAATTATGACATCCGTGTGACGGTAAGCACCCAATACATTGAGGCACAATCAAATGCCGAAGCGAGTCGCTTCGTCTTTGCCTATACCATCACAATCACAAATCATGGCGACATACCCGTCAAACTCCTCAGCCGTCATTGGGTAGTTACCGATGCAAACAACCGCACTCAAGAAGTTAAAGGCAAAGGCGTAATCGGCGAACAGCCTTATCTAAAGCCAGACCAATCATTCCAATACTCCAGTGGCACAATGTTAGAAACGCCTGTAGGCTCCATGCAAGGCACCTACCAAATGATCGCAGATGATGACCATCATTTTAATGCAATCATAGAGCCATTCTCGTTGGCATTGCCTCGAATGCTTAATTAAACATACACATCACACCCCCCTAGTTTTACATGATGTTTATTGTTTATGAATGACATCATGTAAAACTAGGGGGGTGTGCTTTTAAAGCACCTTTTTTAAGGAGAGACTTGATTAGTCAGCTTATTTAGTTCTTTTTTCAAATAAGCAATAGCGCTCTCAGGGCTAATACTAAAATCGTTATATAAAACTTTTCCTTCGGGCGAGATCAACACTGCCCACGGTGTACCGCCAGAACGATAGGACTTCATAGTATACGGATGCGAACCTTCGCTTCCTTCATCATGCCCAAACACAATATCCAAGTCGTAACGCATTTGAATAGCCCGCATTTGTTTGGCGTTATTAACAGAAAAGCCCTCAAAAGTTGTTTGAATAGCTACAGGCACAAAGTGCTTATTGCCTTTAAATTCATCCGATATTTTTTTAAGCGCAGGGAAGCCATGCTTATGACAACCAGGACACCACGCTTGCCAAAATTCCATAAAGATAAACTTACCTTTATGATCCGCTAACTTAAACGTGGTGGGCTTTCCCTTTCCATCTATCCATTTCTCTACTTTTAGTTCAGGCGCTTGTTGCCCCTCAATACCGTAACCATTGCTTTGTGCTTGTACTATTTCAGGGTGTAACAAAGTAGCACTACTCGCAATTAAAAAATCTCGTCTTTTCATGCTTTCTCCCAATCACGAAGTACCTAATCAATCACAACCAAGGTGTACCCCAGCTCTTGATATTGTTTTATTTGAGCAGGCCCTTGCGCCGCGATACTAATATATTTAGGAAAATCCTCTGCCTCCACATCACGCCAACTCGCATGGGTTTCGCAAATATAGACAGGCACATCACTGGCGACCAAGCGCTTTACGCTGTTATGTGCTTTTTTGTTTTTTGTCGCATTTTTTGTGGTTAGCCCAAACTGCTCTGAGCCATGCGAAACTACGGCTATATCTAACTTTGGGAATTTTTTCTGTAATGTCTCTTTGTATGTTTGGATGCGCGCTAAAGCATTGGTGAGGTATTGTGCATCACTGCCGATTAGTTCAAACACAACGCCATCAGGTGTTTCGCTTTGAGCGAGTATTTTTGCAATATCGTCCTTATCGCTAGCCAATGAAAGACTAGAAAATAATAATAGCGCTAAGAATGAGAATATTTTAATTATTGCATTAAATTCAACTACATTGGTTTTGAGCATAAGTATTCCTACATGGTTTATGATTTTCAGCTATAACTACGCATAGAATAGAAAACCAGATGTTAATTTCAAGGATTTAAAGTTAAAAATGAATATCAGCAAAGCCTATAATTTTATCAACATTGATGAACGAGTTTCATCCTCTGGGCTTATTATAACTGTAAATTTACAAAGCTTTGTCGATGAAGGCTATGACTGCGTTATCAATTTACTCCCTGATGATAACGAACACGCCCGAAAAGGTGAAAAAGAAAGCTTTGCGGCGCTAGGCATAGATTACCACTACATTCCTGTCGATTGGGAAGCTCCCACACAGGCTAACTATGAAGCATTTGAAACAGCTATGATGGCAACGAAAAATAAGAAACTACACATTCACTGCGCCGCAAATTACCGTGCGACAGCTTTTTATGGCATCTACGCGCACAAGCATTTTTCGTGGTCGGCAGACAAAATAAACAACTTTACCGATGATATTTGGGCATTATCAGACTTTCCAATCTGGCGCGCTTTTGTGGATAAAATGGTTTGTAAACGAGACGACTAATGACCTTTGATTTTTCCATATTCTTAACCTCTTTTGTAGCGCTACTTGCCATCGTTAATCCTATTGGCATCGTGCCTATTTTTCTCACACTCACCTCAGGTGACTCCGAGAAAGATCGTAAACATACGGCGCATCTCAGCGCGCTTTCAGTGGGAATCATCCTACTACTTGCGGCCTTTGCAGGTGAAGCGATACTCGGGTTCTTTGGTCTTGGCTTACCCTCATTCCGCGTGGGTGGCGGCATTCTTGTTTTGTTGATGGCAATTTCCATGCTACAAGCCAAACAAAGTCGAATCAGACAAAGCCCTAGCGAGGCAGAATATGCCGAAGACAAAGAAAACGTTGCCGTAGTACCGCTAGCCATCCCACTCATGGCAGGCCCTGGTGCAATCAGCCTTGCCATTATTCATGGGCATCAAGCTGTAAACTTACAAAATAAATTGATGCTGGCAGGTAGCATTGTCGCCGTGGCATTGGTTGCGTTGGTTTCATTACATTTAGCCAAACCCATCGGCAAAGCGCTGGGTGTTACGGGCTTGAATATCGCCACACGTATTATGGGATTAATACTGGCTTCTATTGGCGTACAGATGATTGCACAAGGTTTATTGAAGTTACTGCCGGGGCTGGCTTAAATATTATCTGAATCATCATGTAGCTCTGCATAAATTCTAGCAGTCGTTAAAAAA
>CAYOHT010000101.1:0-7391 GCA_964403815.1 uncultured Cocleimonas sp. | reverse complement strand
GTATTTCAACATTATAGCTTTCCTTTTTTGAATCACATCGGCTCCTAACAGCATATTTAGAACTACTAGAAGGAGTACCACCCGATTATAAAAGCGATATAAACAACTTGAGGGAGTCGATATAATCGCTATACCTAGCGTCCTCCGACTATAACTTTTTAAGAAGAGTAATTCCAGTTAAAATGCAGCCTTAAAAGCCAAAATATCAACCATTCGGATAAGTATCTAACACACAAGTATCACTGAATAAAAAACAAACGAACAATTTTTCCCCAGCCCTTATGTTCCAACGTTAACTCCACCGCTTTAGGAATTTCTGCTACAGAATTCCAATTCTCTTTCCAGCTATTTTTATTATTTAAAAACCTAAAAGACAATGATTCCACACCATCAAGCAAGGACATTGAAATGGGTTCCGCATCGATATGATCAACCAAATTCCAGCTCATCCTAATAAGCTTTTCATCCTGAACATCATACCTCACTCGTTGCAATGAGCTACGAACAAGTCCTGTTGGATTAGAATTTCCTGCTCGAGTAAATTCTATTATTCCCTCTGAATCCAATCCAGAATCAACTGCTGGGGATGACTTACCATAGCCTGAACTTTTAGGTCGCAAGATCAATTGGCGTATATCGCGCTCGATAAACATCATAGAGCGTTGCAGTTTTTTTAATTCAACTTCCTGAGCAGTAATTACCTCATTACTTTTGAACACATTGGCTAATGCCGTATAAGCCATGATAGACATAAATGAAAAAATCACCATTGCCACCAATAGTTCAAGCAGCGTAAAACCATGGCTTGAAGGATTTAGTTGTTTTTTCTGTACTGACCTCATGGCTGAGCCAAAAACCCCACAACCGTTGCATAGGGATTAGAATCAGAGTCATTTGCAGGGCTTACAGAAATTTCTACCCGTTTAATCCTCTTATCTTCTGTTTTTATGGTTTTCTGTACCCATTTCCACTCTTGGGCAGCCATTTTACTGTCACCTTTGGTTTCACCCAGTTTTGGCCATGCTTTCTCAATATTAAGTTTTGCCACTTGATTAAGCGCCACCCATTGAGCAAAGGTTTTATTGGATAAGCGGGATGTATTTTGAGCGGCATTACCCATCACTTTTATTGCTCCTCCTAACGCAATAGCAACAACAAACAAAGCTATCATCACTTCAAGCAATGTAAAACCAGAGACTTTCTTATTCATCATTAAATTTAAACATTTGCTCTAAATTTCCCGCCCCATCAAACTTGATTGTAGCGGTACTTTTATCCTGATTGGTTAAAATATAAACAAACGATGTCATTTCACCGCTTGAAAATATAACGACTTGAGGTTTTTTTATTTTTTCAGGTTTTAACAGTTTAATTTCCACACCCTCTAAAACCATTTCTGACTGAATATCTTCTGTAATGTTACGAGCAATAAAAGGCTTATCTGAATAGGGCTCCCAAGCTGTTCCCGACCAGCGATAAAATGAATAACCCGTGTTACTTATTGATAAACCAAAGTCTCGAGACTGTAAGATTGCCTCATCTTGCGCTAAGGACATAAGCGCGCTAAAACGCATGCTCTGCTCTTTCAAACGATCATTACTACTATCAGGAAACGATATTACAACCGCCCCCATCAAGATTGCCGCGATAACAACCACGACCATTATTTCAATTAATGTAAAACCCTGTTTTTTATTTTGCATGATTAAATAATCAAACAATTGGATTGTTAACTACCTAGTTATCCAAAGTCCAGCTCCCTACGTCATCTTCACTTTGAATACCATCAGGACCAAACGAATAAATATCAATATCGCCACGTGAGCCTGGGCTCAGGTATTTGTAAGGGTTTTTCCAAGGATCAATAGGTGTTTTTTTCATGTATTGTCTCCAGTTTTTTGGCGTTGGGTCACCTGAAGGTTTGCTGACCAATGCTTCTAAACCTTGATCCGTCGTTGGATAAGCATAATTTTCTGCTTTATAAAGCTCTAACATAGAGCCAATACTTTTAATATCTGTTTCTGCACGTGAAATACTCGCCTTCTCTATATTTCCGAGTAGTGATGGCCCTATTGCCGCCGCCATAATTGCAATAATGACAACAACAACCATAACCTCCAATAGTGTGAAACCTTGATTTTTGCCCTTTTTCGCAACAATCATTCTACTTTTTACTTTATTCATTTTTTATTGCCCATTTAAAAATAGTTTTGATCGCTCTATTCTGCCATAATTAGTCCATGATAACCAAATCATTGAACCCACTTATATTAAGCATATTCTTGCTTTCTATCATTATCATTTCTATGCAATTCTTTCAAAGTGATTTAGTTTTTTATCGAGACAATATAAATGCAGGTCAGTGGTGGCGAGTTATTAGCGGAAACTTTGTACACTCAAACTACCCTCACCTCTTTATGAATCTCGCTGGGCTGTGGATTCTTGGGTTTTTATTTGTAGATAGCCTGCCCTTAAAAACCTTTTTTACGAGTATTTTATTACTTAGCCTATCGGTAGGGTTTGGATTATATTTTTTTGACCTTAACTTACAAAAATATTATGGATTCTCAGGCATTCTCTATGGCTTATTTTTGGTGGGGGCAGCAACTGCGATATTTAAAAAAGATTATCTAGCAGGTATCGCTGCGGCTACCGTAATTATCGCTAAAATTATGTGGGATTTATTTAACGGCGGAAGCACCTCAAGCGCCGAGCTTATTGGTATTCCTGTTGCTGTACATGCGCATTTATACGGTGCTCTAGGCGCTATTGCTATAAGCCTTATTCTTTTTATATTAAGTAGAAGCACACCCCCCTAGTTTTACATGTAGTTTGTTAGCACCCCCTAAGGAAAACCTTAACGAGAGCTAGAATTTATACAAATATATATCATGTAAAACTAGGGGGGTGTGAATTAAAATAGCTATTAATCAGACCACACCCCACCACTTTTACATGATCATTTAATAATCGCCCTAGCGACAGACCATACACCCACTTTTTTTACACCTGACTTCTTCAACAAGGTGGCTAATTCATTAGCGGTAGAGCCAGTGGTTACGACATCATCAATGATTACAATATGATCATAAACTGACAGGTTTTCTTGTTTGGTTACTTCAAAGCATCCCCGAATGTTTTTCTTACGCTCCAGTGCTGTCAAATCTGTCTGAGTTCGTGTTTGCCTTTTTCGCCTAACCAGATCTAGCCCAATTGGTATACTTAGTTGCTTAGCAATGGGGCGTGCAATCTCGATCGATTGGTTAAAGCCACGCTTTATTAATCTATTTTTATGCAAGGGCACGGGCAATATGACTTCAGGTAAACTCTTGGTAGGCTCTTTGGATAATCGCGCTAAAAATAACGCTGCTAAAATCGCCGCATGTGACAATTTTTGATTGTATTTTAGCTCGGTAATTAAGTAATCCAACGGAATTTGGTAGTGATACAAGCACAGCGTGTAATCAACAGCGGTTGGGTGTTTAAAACATTGTCCACAAACTACATCATGCTCGTTTGCGGATTCTAGCGGTAAGCCACATTGGTGACAGGCATTTTCTAGTTTTGGGAAATCATCTCGGCAATCATTGCATAGCGAAATAGTATTTGATACGGCTTCACCACAAAGCACACAAGCAGATTTTAAAAACAGCCCCATGGATAAAACTACGCTAGAATAAAGTATTATTTTAACACAGCCAAAACAAACCTACTCTACAAACATTGAGAACCAACATGACAAAAGCCAATAGTGACAATAGCAACCTAACTCACTTCAATCAACAGGGCGACGCCCACATGGTAGATGTTGGTAGCAAAGCAATCACCAAACGTGTTGCTATCACTGAGGGTCGTATTTTTATGGAAGCCACAACGCTGCAAAAAGTTATAGATGGTAACAACAAGAAGGGTGATGTATTAGGGATTGCACGCATCGCTGGGATTATGGCGACTAAAAAAACCGCTGAGTTGATTCCACTTTGCCACCCCCTGGCAATTACCCATGTTGATATCCAGCTTAAAACCGAAGAAAACCCGCCAGCAGTTTATTGCCAGTCCACCGTAGAAGTAAGCGGACAAACGGGTGTGGAAATGGAAGCGCTCAATGCCACACAAGTTGCTTTGTTAACAATTTATGACATGTGCAAAGCGGTTGACCGTGGCATGACTATCGACGGCGTGCGGCTATTGAAAAAAAGTGGCGGTAAATCGGGTGATTGGGTGGTAGAAGGTGCTTAATTCTGTTCTACCATCTTATCTAAGATATAACCCAATTTTCGAAGATAAACCACATGCTTAATGTCGTATTGAAACAAGATTATTTGACTCGTCTTTACCTAAAATGCCTCCGGGTACAGCGCTCTTGGCAAATGATCTGACGCTCTTTAAAACATGGATAACAAAATACAAGAACAATAAAAGCTTAGTTGTTAAACGAAAAACCTATTTACACAAGACACCAAATAGTAAAACTAGAATGTATCTCATCAAAGGCGACAAGGTGACTCTTCTTGATGAGCAGACAGATAATTCTGGTCAAAAATGGTATTTTATTTATTACAAAGGTAAGAAAAAGCTAAATATGTGGATTAAAGCTGAGGCGGCTGGCATTGATATTTATCGAAAGAAAGAATAAAACTACAAGCACACCCCCCCACTTTTACATGATGCTTCATTCCCGCAAACTTAGCGGAAATGAAGGCAGGTGGATTAGATCAATAACCCGCCGTATTTTCCTCAACCCAACGCGAGCTACCTTCTTTCAACGTCTCTTGTTTCCAAAAGGGCGCCTTGTGCTTTAAGTCTTCCATTATAAAACGACAAGCTTCAAAAGCA
The DNA here is from genome assembly GCA_964403815.1 of uncultured Cocleimonas sp. Classification (GTDB taxonomy): domain Bacteria; phylum Pseudomonadota; class Gammaproteobacteria; order Thiotrichales; family Thiotrichaceae; genus Cocleimonas. Next base: position 2,555 of record CAYOHT010000101.1, on the reverse strand, counting down.
TCTACGCGATGTGATGACCACACAGTAACTAGCACAATCGGTTCTGCAGGCAATATCTTACCTACACGATGCACAACTAAAACATTCAACAACGACCATTTATTTGAAGCTTCATCAACAATCTCATTGAGTTGTTTTTCGGTCATTTTAGGGTAATGCTCTAGCGTCATACTGGTAACATCATCTCCTTCATTAAAGTCACGCATCGTACCGATAAAACTCGCCGTAGCGCCATAATCGGTCTTGCCTTGCATGGATTGATGCTGATAATCCTGTTGAAGCTTCCACGGATCAAAACTGGATTCTAGAATTTCTATTTTGCGTGATAAACTCATCTTTTAGCCACCCGTCACGGGAGGGAAGAATGCCACCTCATCACCATCATTCACTAAAGCATCAGCATTTGTATATTCTTGATTTAGCGCGATGAGAACATCATCAGGAAAGCTATCCTGACCTGTAGCTTGCTGCCAAACTTGAGCCACGGGTAACGATTCAGCTAAATCTAGCGTATCGCTACCACGCCCTATTTTTTCTCGCAAACTGGCGAAATAGCATATATTTATTGTCATGGAGCAAATGTAGCACATTAAAACTTACAGACAATAAAAAAAGCCCATTATAAAAGGACTTTTTATATCAGTGTTTTAACAAAGGAGAGACTGATCCAGTCCAACTACTTTTGGCTAGGTATGAACCGGCTTTAAAATGGACTCCACATCAATCCCATCACCCATCATCTCTTTTGCATGACGAATGGCTTGAGTACGCTCACGGAAAAAGCGATCTTCACCAATCTTATCCAACAAACCAGAGCGCTTAAAAGCATCCAGCATTGGTTTTTTCGCACGCGCGATGTAAAGTTCAATCCCAGCGGACTCCAGACGCTCAGAAATTCGTCCAAGCGTTTCTTCACCTGTAGAGTCTACAAGGTCAACCGATTCAAAATCCAAAACCATGACTTTAAGATCAGGTTTTTCAGCCAAGCTATTTAAGATTTTGCCTTCAAGGTATCCCGCATTACCAAAATACAAATCACCGTCGTAGCGAAAAATTGCCACGCTATCACTGGTTTTTAAGTCAAATAAATCAGCATCGCGCAATGTACCATCTTCATGGCGACACACCTCAACAAAGTGCGGACTCATGGTGCGATAAAGAAATAAACCCAATGATAACAATACACCCACAATAATGCCTTTTTCTAAATGTGGCGCAAAAAATAGCGTTGTAACAAAGACTGCTACTGCGACAAAACCATCATGCCTGTGGACTTTCCATGCATGTATAACGGGCTTAACTTTAATCAAGCTAAATACCGCAACCATAATAACCGCCGCTAGTGTCGCTTGCGGTAAGTGGTAAAGAAGAGGGGTTAAAAACAACAAGGTAATTGCAACTAATATGCCCGTTACAATGGATGAAAATCCTGTTCTAGCATCCGCAGAAAAGTTTACCGCTGAACGAGAAAATGAGCCAGAAACAGCATAGCCTTGAAAAAGCGATGAAACCAAGTTAGATAATCCCTGCCCCACCAGCTCTTGATTGGCAGAAAGTCGTTGTCGTGTCTCTGATGAAATGGCTTTCGCTACAGAAATTGCCTCCACAAAACCCAGCACACCAATGACCAGTGCTGACATCATCAAATGAACAATTTGATTAAATTCAACTTCTGGGATTTTAAAAGCCGGCAAACCACTTGGAACAACGCCGACTACACCTCCACCATGGGTTTCATAGCCTAAGAAATATGCAAGCAAGGTACAAATCACAACAGTAATTAAAACATTGGGTAACTTAGGGGCAAACTTCTTTATAAAAACCAATAATAAAATTGAAAGAACTCCCATCCCCAAGGTAATAAAATGAGTTTGGGGTAAATCTTGAACAATATGCCAAACCGTTTCATAGTGATGCTCACCTTTGCGTGTAGCAATACCAAATATTTTACTGATTTGGGAACTCGCAATAATAATTGCTGCTGCATTGGTAAAACCCACAACAACAGGATGCGAAAGAAAGTCAACCAATACGCCTAAGCGCAATAGCCCCAGTGATAACTGAAATATCCCGACCATGAGTGCCAAAATAGCCGCGTAAGCCATATAGCCTTCAGGGCTAGCTACCGCAAGTGGTTCTAAAGCAGCTGCTGTTAATAATGAAACAATAGCAACAGGGCCCGTCGCAAGCTGGCGAGACGAACCAAAAACAGCAGCAATAATAACGGGGAGAAAAGAAGCGTACAAACCGACGTAAGGCGGCAAACCCGCTAATTGGGCATAAGCCATCGATTGTGGAACAAGCACTAAAGCAACCGTTAAGCCCGCAATGGCATCTGCTTTTAAGGTTTCACCATTTTTTAATTCACCAATCCAGCCAAGAAAAGGAGTAAAACGTTCTTTCCAATCACTTACGATTAAAGTCAGTGCATTTGCCATCTATTCATCTTCTCACGCGTTATCGTTCAGAACACCAACAGCGTAGTGTGTTTATGGCGAATAATTATATTGGAAAATGTTCTTTTTTTCAGTTTTTTTATTATTCAACAACTGTTT
>CAYOHT010000100.1:1411-7441 GCA_964403815.1 uncultured Cocleimonas sp. | reverse complement strand
TTTTACATGATGTTAGTCGTGTCGAAGTGGAAGGATGGTTTGTGTTTGTTTAGTGAAGCTTCAAAACCATCTCACCAAACACCAACTGGCTAAGCTCTAAAAACTCATTATCCAAATCATACTCATTCATCTCAACTGTACGATGCAATAACCAGTTTTCAAACTTATCTTTTTCTCCCGCATTTTGGTTGCTGCCATTCCATGCTGGTGGTGCTTTTTTTCTATTTTCCAGCTTTCTTTCTTTATACATTTCAAAGCCTGTTTTAGGAAAGAATTTGAGCGGGAAGTGTAAGCCTTGCCAGTAATATTCAAGAAGCTTTTCAAGTTGCTGTGTTGCATCTTCAACGGCTGAAAAGGTGAAGTTTTCATCGGGTGAATAAAATGTGGTGGTGGTTTTTGTTTGTGTATTTAAAGCAAGGTGTGTAATCCACAAGCTTATGTAATCATGGAAATAGGGCGAGGTGACTTGTTGAATAACACGTCCTGTTTTTGTAAGTTGGTTTAGTTCAGCGTGTAAGGTAAATTCTCCCAATGAGATTGAAAAGAACTGAGGCTCGCTGAATTCAATATCAGGAAGCTGTGCTTGAAAAGTCTCAATAGTTTGTTTTTCGTTATTGTAAAGCGTGTCGCCAATTTTACCATAAGGTAGCAGACCTTTTGCGCGCGCTAATAGCGAGGCGTCAGCCGTAGAGCCATCACTCTCTATCTCACTAGCCATTACCATTTCTCTAAGCTCACGATCTTTAAATCGTTCAAGCTCAAAAGGTTCGCGAATGGCTAGGGTGACATCATCATCAAATGTTTGAATTGAAAAGCGTTGTTGCAAAAAACTTCGCGCTGGGTTTTGATAAAACTTGATCAGTTCATCCAAGGAAATATTTTTGTATTCATCGCTTAGATTGCTTAGTGGCTGTTTTATAAAAAGCTCTGAGGGTGCTTCTCGTTGTTTATCAGTATGCAGTTTCAAATACTCATTGGCATAAGAAAATAACTTGCTGTCACCTGAAAAGTAACGCGGGCTAAATGCCTGTAAAGGGTGTTTGCAAATAAAGCTTTCAGGTTTAGCTTCGGTATAAATTGCCAGTGTGTCGAGTAACTCACTAACCAAAACCGACGGTGGCAGCGTGCTATTATCGTGAACACTTTGCCCTGTAAAACTAATCATTAAACGGCTGCGCGCGGCGAGTATGGATTCTAAAAATAGATAACGATCTTCATCACGACGTGAGCGATCTCCACGGCGTGGCGCGCTTGCCATTAAATCAAAGCTGTGTCGTTTGTCTTGACGTGGAAACTCGCCATCATTCATGCCCATTAATACAACCACTTTAAACGGCACGCTACGCATGGGTACAAGGGCGCAAAAAGTAATGCCATGACCTAGGAATTTTTCTGTGCCTGTGATTTTTTGCAAGCTATCGTTTAAGACTTTTTGAAAAACCGTGAAGCTGGTCTTTTGCTCAAACTTTGTTAGTAGAGCGGTGTTTTTAATATCATCAATAGATTTTAAAATAGGATGATGATCACTGCTCTCGGTAAATAGCTGGCTGATTAATTGTTTGGTTTTATCTAGCCAATCAATGAGCGAGTGGCTCTGGTGATTCCAACTATTGAGCCTAAACACTGTATCAGTAAAGCGTTTAAAGTCCGCCAGCATAACGGCATCACTGCCTTCAATATCGTTATAGGCGAGTAGCGGTAACGCTTGGTTTGAGTCAGATTCAAACAGTTGCTCTGAGCCATCGGGCATCTCCCCGAGTGCATAGCCAAGTAACAAGCGATCAAGCGCATACTTCCATGTATGTTCGTCGGTTTCGGGAAGGTCATTTTGTTTGCGGTAAGATGCATTAATACCCCAGCGAATATTGGTTGCTTTGGCGAGTTTACGGCATTTGATGACTTGGCTTTCATCCAAATTAAATTGTGCGCGAATCTCGTCATAATCCAATAATTCAAAAACAGACTCAACATCAAAACGCGTGTCACTCAGTAACAATGTTTTGTTTAACGCTTCGATCATCTGTAAGGCATTTAGCGGATTACGATCAGCAATACTGAATGGCAAATAGGGCGCTGAACTTGATGAATGTGTTGTAAATATAGCTTCAATATAAGGTGCATATTTTTCAATATCAGGCATCATCACAACAATGTCAGAGGGCGCTAAGCTTGCATCAGAATCCAAGGCATCCAGCATTTGATTATGTAAAACCTCCACTTCGCGCATGGCGGTGTGGCAGGCGTTGAAGACAATGCTGTTGTCTGATTTATTGATGTTTTCTGGCTCTATTTTCTGCGGTTGTTCTAAATTAAAAATATCATTTTGCAGATGGTTTAATAGCGTGTCATTGGCAACTTTATCATTATGGATTGCATGCTTTTCAATTTCTGGAGCATTCAATAATTGCTCGATAAAATCGCGCCCTTGCGTGCCCATCGAAGCGAGCAATGGGTTACCCACATCAATATACGCTTGTTTTTCTAGTGGGAGTTTGGCGCGTGTTTTCTCCGACGCAATATCGCCCCAATACACATCTTCACAGGGGTTGATCATATAAAGATGCACATCGGTTTTTTTCGCAAGCTCTCCCAGTAAATCTAAATATCCAGGGGAGAGTGCCGACATGGAAAAGAACGAAATACGCTCAGGAAATAGGCTGGCATCTAGTGCTGAGAAGTTACTTTTAAACTGGTCTTGTAAGGTCAGCCAATGGGTTAGGTTCTTATCCTTTATGCAACGCTTCCATAGGCGAGCTTGCCAATTTTTATTGTCAGTTTTTTGAGAGTCTTCCCAGTCTCGAATCCAATCGCTACGATAAAATAAATACTGATCCAATAACTGAGATAGCTCGGATGATAAATCCCAAGCGGCGACTTCATCAAAATTATCGTTAGTTAAAATATAGTGGTGAAGCTCAGGATAATCCGCAAAATTCTCAATAAGTTCTTGCATGATATGCAAACGCAATGCATCAGGCGAACATTCGCTTTGTTTAGATACGTTGGGTGAAACAAGTCGCAGCAACTTCCACATAAATTCAGCAGGAAACAACGCCTCGGTATTCGCGCTAATCCCCGCCAAATCAGCCACATGCATGGATAAATAACGTGCCATGCCTGAATTTTGAACCACGATAATTTCAGGTGCAAAAACATCACTTAACGGTTCTTTGGTGATAAATGTAAACTGGTTGGCAAGTTGTTCAAGCTGGTTGCTGGTGTGTAAATGAAGCATAGCGGGATGATAGCATTTGAACCATGATGAAGATTAAGTAAATTTAAAGCACACCCCCCCACTTTTACATGATAACTCGTTAATTTTTTAACGATCGCAAGATTTTATTAAAATTCAAACGGTTAAACCCTCCTTAATGGGCTATATTAAAGATGAAGTGATTATTTTTGATAACTTTGAATACTAAACAATATAGAGAGAAAGGGAGAAATATAATGAAAAACTATCGTACACTTTTAGCCTCGTTACTGCTCTGTAGCAGTGCTTCTGTTATGGCAGATACGGGTGTTTTTATCGGAGTTGTTTATGACTTTGGTGGTTCAAATGCAAAACAAGGGCTTGGTCTTTCGGCTAAGCTAGTCTCAAGTGATGAGCCTGATAAAGTGGTTGGAGCTATAGGTTTTAGTTATTTCCCACAAGCAACTAATAAATTAGGTGCTGATATTAGTGTGGGTCATACCTTTGATAATGGCTTGGTGACTCTTGGTTATGATGTTTTCAATAAGCAACCACAGATAGGTCTTGGCTATATGGACACGGAAGAAAAAGAGAAGAAGAAGGCTGCACCTGCTGATCCACCTCCAGCAGATAATAACGGGGATGGTGGCAGTCAACAAAACTAAAGTTGCGATTTATTTCTTGCTCGCAATCTTTAAATACTCAATGAGTGCCTTACGTTTTTTATCGTTTGGCACCATTTGTAATGGCATTTTAGAGCCTGGCACAATGTGCTGAGGGCCTTTAGCGAATAGGGTGTCGATGGTTTTCTCATTCCAAATCACATTGGATTTTTGTATACCCTCGGAATAGGTATAGCCTTTTAGCGTACCAGCTTTTCGTCCAAAAACATTATGTAGCGATGGCCCTGCACGATTTGCATCGCCTGCTTGTAAGGTGTGGCAAACACTGCACTTTCTAGCAAATTGGAGTTCTCCGAGTTTCATGCCTGTTTTGACTTGAAAGCGTCGGGGTTTATGGCCTTTCCAAAGATCTTCGTCATCATTAATGGAAACTTTCCAGTGCTTTACCTCATCATCAAGCGAGCCGTAATATAGCGACTTGCCATCGCCTGCAAAAGCTAATGCCCAAACAGGGCCAAGAATCGTGCGTGTTTCACCAATGGGCGACCAGTTTTTTATATTCCACACACGAATCACCCCATCGTTACCACCTGTGGCGATAAGGTTATGTTTTTTTGATACCGCCAAACCAGTACAGGTTTTGAATGAGGGATAAGAATCTTACTGATTTTAGCGGCTTGAATATCAATAATCTGTGCATCACCATTGGTTGCGCCAAACACAATGTGCTTATTATCAGGTAGCCAGCGCATAATATTGATCGGCCAACCATGAGAATGTAAAACCTTTATAAATTCACCTGTTTTGGCATCCCAAGCACGCACTTTTCCATCATATCCACCCGAATAGACCGTTTTGGCATCGGGTGAAATCAACACCGCATTGACGACTTCGTTGTGTACTTTAATTTTTTGTAATGTTTTTTTATTGGCTAAATCCCAAACGTGAATGGTGCCATCCCAACTGGCTGAGGCAGCTATTTTAGAATCGGCAGAAACACTTAGCGATACAATTTTAGCGTTATGCCCTTTGAATTCGTGCAGTAGTTCTTGTTTTTTTGTATCCCATAAATAAACACTGGCACCATCACCACCTGAAAGCGCTTTATCCCCTGATGGTAAAAACTGAACGGTGCTAACGGCGCCTTTGTGAGTAATAAAGCGTTTGGTGCTTTCGGGTTGGGGCTTGTTAATCTCCCATAGCATGACGGCATAATCTAAACTGCCAGAGAGCGCACTCTTCCCATCAGGGCTTATGGCTACAGCATTCACAGGCCCGCCGTGTCCGAATAGGTTTCTTGGGTTTTTGTTAGCCTCAGCGTGGCTGATTGAGTTAAATGCTAGACAAAGAAGAGTTAATATGATGTATGAATTTATTTTTCATAGTCTTAATATATAGATCAAAACACTAATATTTTCAATTTTATTCCAATCTAAACTGGAATTTCTTATATATATTCCCTCGAAAACAATCATGTAAAAGTGGGGGGGTGTGCTTTGCATTCTTTTTAATCTATTTATCAGTGGAAATGCGTTTAACCAATACCTAAATGCGGTAGAATGCGCCTTTATCATTTTTTGCGCTTCACCTCATGAAAAAAGAACCCCAAAAAAGCGACTTTGCCTCGTTTTCATTCTCATCAAAAATATTCTCAGCCATTCAAGCGGCGGGTTATAAAGAACCGACCGATGTTCAAGAAGAAGCCATTCCCGCTATTTTAGAAGGCAAAGATGTTTTGGCGCGCGCAGAAACAGGCTCAGGAAAAACTGCGGCATTTGTATTGCCCTTGCTTGAAGGGATTATCAGGCGCAATTTCAAGCTTGCGGCTATCATGTCGAAAAAAGGTCAGAACACCGATAACAGGCATTTCAATAAAAAGAATGTGGTGGATGTTGTGGTGCTTGTGCCAACACGTGAGCTAGCGATTCAAATTCGTGAGGAGTTTGATCGTTTTTCAGAAGGTGCAGAACCAAGTATAAAATGTTTGAGTGTTTACGGTGGCGTTAAGATTAACCCGCAAATGCTGGCATTGCGCGGCGGTGCTGATGTGTTGATTTCAACACCCGGCCGACTATTAGATTTAGAGCGTAACAACGCGATTCTGCTTCATCAAGTACGAACCTTGGTGGTGGATGAAGTTGATCGCTTAATGAAAGGTGACTTCGAAGAAGAAATTGAAGCCATTTTTAAGCTGATGCCGAGCAAACGTCAAAA
>CAYOHT010000100.1:0-1311 GCA_964403815.1 uncultured Cocleimonas sp. | reverse complement strand
GCTATGCACGGTAATCTTCAACAAAATGCGCGTGCGCGTGCTTTGGCTGATTTTAAAGCAGGAAAAACACGCGTATTGATTGCGACCGATGTAGCAGGGCGCGGTATTGATATTGGTCAGTTACCTTGTGTGATTAATTACGAGCTACCACGTTCGCCCAATGATTATACGCATCGCATTGGTCGTACAGGTCGAGCAGGGGAGCAAGGTACGGCAATTTCGCTGATTTCTCATAATGATTACAATCACTTTAAAGTTATTGAAAAACGTATTGGGGCTCGATTAGAGCGTGAACAAATAACAGGTTTAGAAGCAGATGAAAATGCGCCAGAAGCACCTAAGCGCACCCAGCCTAAGAAAAAAACTAAAGGAAAAAAACGCAAAGTCTTGGTCGATAAAAAGAAAGCCTCTGTTAAAGAAAAGGAATTGATAAAAAAAGAACAGGAAAGAATTGAGTCAAAAGCTAAAAAAGAAAAGTTTAGGGAAAAAGCTATCTTTGAGCGCAACGTAGAGAAAGAAAAGCGCGCGAGTGATAAAGACAAAGCTGAGAGTAGAGAGTCAACAAAACCTGCTTCAAGTTCTTTTTACGGTAAGGCTCCTAAATTAGACCAATCAAAGGCAGAAAAACCAAAGGCAGAAAAACCGACATACTATTCAAAGCCTGAAGGCCTTAAGGATTCTACAGCCACAAAATCTGAGCGCGTATCTTTTGATGATACATCTTCTGATAAAACAGCCCCTAAAAAGAAACCAGCAGAAAAGCCATCAACAGGCGCATCGCTTTACACGCGCAAATTGCCAAAGGATGGTGATGCATGAGTGCTGACGATTACAAGCTAGGAAAAAGCCCAGCTAAAGAAAACGCTGTCAAAGAAAGCACGGTTGAAAAAGACCGTGCTGAAGAGAGCAACACTAAAGAAACCGCTATTAAAGAAAAACAGGCAGAAGCAAATACTATTGATGAGAATAAGGAAGAACTACACCTTTTTAAGCGCGTAAAAGTGGGCAGAACCAATGTACTACGCGTGGTGAAGCGTTTGCCTTTTGGTGCATATTTATCCCCAAGCTCAAGCAAAAGCTTTGATGTTGAAGAAATTCTGCTCCCCAAACGCTACGAGCCAGATGATATTAAGGTTGATGATCTGATTAAGGTTTTTATCTATTTTGATTCAGAAGATCGCATCATCGCCACAACCGAAATCCCACTCGCACAAGTCGATGAATGCGCCTATCTCAAGGTAGTCGATGTAAACAATGTCGGCGCATTTATGGATATGGGCTTGATGAAAGACTTATTCATCCCCTACGCCG
>CAYOHT010000099.1:0-7462 GCA_964403815.1 uncultured Cocleimonas sp. | reverse complement strand
GGCATTGATGAAAAAAGTTGGATTCAACATGTCCATTATTTTGAACGGCAATTTCCTACGGTGGCTGGCAATATTGACAAACTCAGGCAACTCGCCGAGCAAACATCAAGACGTTGGATTAAAGGCATGGGGCAAGCATTTAGTCCGTTACCCTCCTAGCAAGAGTCAAAATCATTTAATAAAAAAGCATTGTAAAATGAGACTTAAGAGCGTCTTCAATTATAAAAAAAGCCAAACCCGCTTCTTAGAAAGCAATGAAACACACACTCCTCATTTCTGCCTGTTTTAAAGGTAGCAATACTTAGATCAGAAAATTTGTAAACGTACGGTTATTGGTTGATAATTATTTAGATGATGTCCTTTTCATGTTCATGACGTGCATGATTATCATATAAAAGTGGGGGGGTGTGCTTCGAAAAACTAGGTAGAGTTGCTTTTAAACTCTTATTATTCCACTTAGGGCTTGAATTTTTAGCATTTGCCTTGATAATGCAGTTATCTAAACGATTAACCCTGTGGGAGAAAAATAACGTGAGTATTTTAACATTAACAGACGCATCTTTTGACGAAGATGTAATTAAAAGCAGCACACCTGTATTGGTAGATTACTGGGCAGAGTGGTGTGGGCCTTGTAAGTCAATCGCGCCAATCTTGGAAGAGATTGCGGCTGAATATGAAGGTAAAGTGGTGGTTGGTAAATTAAACATCGACGAGAATGGCGATACACCACCTAAGTACGGCATTCGTGGTATCCCAACACTTATGTTATTTAAAGACGGTGAAGTTGAGGCGACTAAGGTTGGCGCGCTTAATAAATCGCAGTTGACTGCATTTTTAGATCAGAATATCTAATTTATTAACAGTCGTCATTCCTGCATATTTTCAGGAATGACGAATTTTATTATTAACGAGTATTTGTTCCTTTGTCGTAGAAGGCTGGACTAATTTTTAACCACATGATAGCCTTACACTCAGTTGTTCGCAGCTAATCTCGTTTTTGCCGTTTCAGGCTACTTTTAAAATACTAAAAAACTTTATTTCCAAGAGCTATTTTTAATTTTTTTCAAATAAAAAACCCTAGAAAATAAAACTAAACTTCCTGAATCGTTCAAATCCAATCCTTTAATTTATTAGAACTTATTTAAGTTCTTTCTAATTTTTCAATCTAATCCTATAAAAATTTAATCTATGAATCTTTCTGAACTGAAACAAAAAGGCCCTTCGGCCATCCTTGAGCTTGCAAAAGAAATGGGCGTTGACGGTATGTCACGCGCCCGCAAGCAAGATGTTATTTTCGCCATATTAAAAGCCGCTGCTAAAAACAAAGAAGATATTTACGGTGACGGTGTTTTGGAAATATTACAAGATGGCTTCGGCTTTTTGCGTTCGAGCAACAGTAACTATATTGCAGGTGCGGATGATATTTATGTTTCACCCAGTCAGATTCGTCGTTTCGGTTTACGCACAGGTGATACCGTCGCAGGTAAGATTCGTACACCGAAAGATGGTGAGCGTTATTTTGCGTTATTGAAAGTTGATACCATTAACTTTGAGCCACCTGAAAATGCGCGTAACAAAATATTATTTGAAAATCTAACACCGCTACACCCCGATGAGCGTATGCGCATGGAGCGTGGTAACGGTAGTACCGAAGATATTACGGCACGTGTTATTGATATTGTTGCGCCCATTGGTAAAGGTCAACGTGGTTTGATTATTGCACCGCCAAAAGCGGGTAAAACGATGATGCTACAAAACATCGCGCAAAGCATCGCAACCAACCACCCTGATGCACACCTTATTGTCTTGTTGATTGATGAACGGCCCGAGGAAGTTACCGAAATGTCGCGTATGGTACGTGGCGAAGTGGTTTCATCGACCTTTGATGAGCCAGCAACACGCCATGTTCAAATAGCTGAAATGGTTATCGAGAAAGCCAAGCGTTTAGTTGAGCACAAAAAAGATGTAATTATTTTATTGGATTCAATCACACGTTTAGCGCGCGCATACAACACGGTTGTTCCATCATCGGGCAAGGTACTTACCGGTGGTGTTGATGCCAATGCATTGCATCGTCCAAAGCGTTTTTTCGGTGCTGCGCGTAACTTGGAAGAAGGCGGAAGTTTAACGATTTTAGCAACAGCCTTGGTCGATACGGGTTCTAAAATGGATGAGGTTATCTACGAAGAATTTAAAGGTACAGGTAACTCAGAAGTGCACCTTGATCGTAAAATATCTGAAAAGCGTGTTTACCCCGCGATTAATGTTAATCGCTCAGGAACGCGCCGTGAAGAATTACTGGTGGGCGAAGAAGAGCTACAAAGCTTGTGGATTTTACGCAAATTCTTGCACCCAATGGATGAAGTGGGCGCAATGGAGTTCTTATTCGATAAACTACAAAAAACTAAAACAAATGAAGAGTTTTTCAATTCAATGAAAAGCTAGTTACAATACAGAATAAAGGTTATATAAAGCCCTATGTTGATTTGTCTTCATGGGGCTTTTTTTAATTCAAAGAATGACTTACATGTTAATATAATGGGAATTGAATAGTATCAAGTAGAATATACTTGGAACATACTTTTTTGGAGAAAAGTCAAAATGGCAGCGGAACTTGAATTACGGTGGTTAAAAACCAATAGCCCACAAGGTGCAGTAAAGCGCTTTGCTGAGTTTTGTAAGGAAGATATTACAGAGCAATCTAAGCAGGAAAACTTTGACTTAGAAAAGTACGAAGAAGCTATAAAGTTGGTTATTGATAAGCTGGATAGATCTGTTTCTGTTGGGGAGATTTTCAATGCTGATTAGATCACTACAGGCTATAAACTTTCGTAAGTATCATAAGCTTGAAATTAAGGATATTCCCCAGCGTGGTGTGATCACCGTGGCAGGGTTAAATGAGTCGGGTAAAACCAGCATTGGTGAGTCTATTTGTTTCGCGCTTTATGGGCGAACTTTTTCGCTTAACAAAAAGAATCTACACAAGGTTATTTGTTGGGGGCAAGAGACTGCCGAAGTTACGCTTAAGTTCTCTGCTGGAGATGCTAAAAAACCTGATAATTATACGTTGTATCGCAGTGTTGACATTGATGGAAATGTGAAAGCAAGTTTATTAAAGGAAGATTCTGAAGATGTTATTTTAGATACGCCAAGTACGGTGTCAGGCGCACTAATGAGAATTTTAGGCTATGACTTTAATGCTTTTTCTAATTCGTTTTATCTGGCACAACGTGAATTAACTACGCCTGATCCTGAGAGTGACACCATTAAAAAAATGGCGGGTATTGGTGATTATGCACGCTTGCATGATGAGTTTGTAAGAACCAATGAGACAAAGAAAGAGATTATTGCAGAGCTGGCTCCTGAGGTAGCATTAAATCAGAAAAGTTTAGACAAAATAAAGCTGGATGAAACATGGTTGCCAGAGTTAGTTGATGCAGAGCAAACATTGGATACTGAGAAAAACCAACGTGAGTCATTGGTGACATTTTTGGATGAAAATGAGAATACTTATGCTGTCAATGCGGCTGCTTATGCAGGGGTAAAAACACAGCGGACCTTGTTTTCTATTTTGAGTTTTCTGCTGCTTCCTGTTCTTATAATTTCGTGGTTACTGTTAACGGCTAAAAAATATTTTCCTGATGCTTTGTTGAATATATTTGATGGCTTTTTTAGTGGCGATAAACAGTCATGGTTTACGGTATTTTCCGAGAGTTGGTTGTTGCCTGTAGCCGTCCTTTCATCAATAGGTTTCTTGATTAGCTGGTGGCTGAGCATTAAGTCAAAAGCGACAATGAAAGGGCTGGATGAAGAAGCGAGTATAGTGACAAGCAAGCTAGAAGAGGGTCATCAGTCTATTACTACGCAGGTTGAAATGCTATTGCCAGAACGCGTTGTAAAAACCTTGAGTAAGCACAGCAGCCCTGATCAAAAAACCTTGGTAGGAACGCCTGAACGAGAGCAGTTTGCCAACTTGCCACAGCTTATGAGTGGCGCATCGGGTTATCAATCAAAACCTGAGGAAGTAACGGCGGCGATGTTACGGATGTCTGGTGCAATTAAGAGGCAGGATGCTGACTTTGAGATGCTAAATGCAAATTTGCTTGAAGATATAGGTAAAGAAAAACTACGCTCTGATGATGCCGGCGCGTTGCGTTCAACCATTAGAAAACTAGGGTCTGTTGTTGAAAAATCAGAAAGAATCATTGAAGTCAATGATATTTCTACAGGTTTGTTACAGCGTGCGGCGACTAATGCGATTAATATTTTCAATAAAAACATAGCGACTATTTCTGCTAATACTTTGCCGAAGTTTACCGAAGGACGTTATAAAGAGATAAATATAGCTGATGATTTGAGTGTTAGAGTTTACTCAGATGATAAGAAAGATTATATGGATTTTGATGAAATATCATCGGGTACACAGCGCCAAATTATGTTGGCATTGCGCATGGCTATGTCGGAGGAGCTGGCGACTAATACAGGAAATACAGAGCAGTTTATTTTCCTTGATGAGCCGTTTGCCTTCTTTGATGAGAAGCGAACCGTGTCAACGTTAAGAGCGTTGCCTGATGTGAGTAAAGTTATTTCACAGGTGTGGGTTGTTGCTCAAGCATTTCCTGATATTGAAGTGAGTAAGACGATTCTTTGCCCAGTGGAATCTAGTGAATTAATTGTCTAAGTTTTTAAGCACACCCCCCCACTTTTACATGATGTTTTTGTTTATGAAACATCATGTAAAAGTGGGGGGGTGTGCTTCGATAGGCTCAGTAGAACTGCTTTCCAATAATATTATTGATAAGAAGATATCAATCTCCCCAGTACAATCATTGCTTGCTCAAGCTGTTCTTTGGTTGCCTTGCCATAATTAATTCGAATAAAGTTTTTATACTGCCCACTGACTGAAAATAGAGGGCCGGGCGCAATACTGATGCCTTCTTCTAGCGCCTGTTCGTAGAGTGTCATGCTATTAATTTTCTTATCCAGCTCTAGCCAAATTACATAGCCACCTTCGGGGTGCGTGAGGCGAATATCTTTGGGCATGTGTAGCGTTGCTAAATGTAGAAAATAATCGCGTTGTTCTTTGTAATAACGGCGCATTTGGCGTAAATGCCGGTCAAAAATCCCCATCTCAAGATAACGTGCAGCAGTGAGTGAGGGCAGTGTTGCGCCTGCCATTGTGCTGCTAACTTTAAGGTGTGTGACTTCTTCTAGCCATAAACCTGGAATCGCCCAGCCAATACGCAAACCTGGTGAGAGTGATTTTGAAAGCGATGAACACAGCAGTACATTACTTGCATCGCCACTTTCATCGAATGCTTTAATGGCTTTTGGGCGTTGTGTGCCGTATGTCAATTCAGAATAAATATCATCTTCAATAATCGGTATATTGGCTTGTTTGAGAGTGGCGCGCAGTGCTTTCTTATCTTCATCGCTCATGCAATAACCCAGAGGATTACTGAAGTTAGGCGTTAGAATACAAGCGCTTACGTTCCACTCACGGATGGCTAATTCCAGCGCGGTTCGACTAATACCTGTTTTGGCATGTGTCGGGATTTCTAACGCTTTTAAACCCATGGACTCAATGGCTTTAAGCGTCCCAAAATAGCTGGGTGATTCGACGACGACAGTATCCCCTGGTTTGGTAACAGCGCGAATGCACAGCGTCATAGCTTCTTGGCAGCCCGTGGTAATTACAATCTCATCGGGGTGTACTTTTACACCAGCGTTTAACATGCGTCGTGCAATCTGCCTGCGTAGATTTTTATTGCCCGGCGGTGGATCATAATCACCTAAAAAACCATCATCCTCGCGAATGATTTTAGTCATGATTCGGTTAAGTTGTTTAACAGAAGGCACGTCGGTATTAGGCGGGGCAGTGCCGAGTTGAATCAGATTTTTGTCTTGCGTGAGCTGGAGCAAACTTACTGCTAAATTATCAATATTAACTTCAGAAGGCTTTACTACGGGCTGGCTGATTTCAGGTGCTTCGCTGGGCTGATACTGCGGGCGCACATAAAAGCCAGATTGTGGGCGAGGCTCAATCAGCATTTGATCTTGGAGTAATTCATAGCCACGAATCACGGTTGAAATACTCATGCCCATTTCACTGGCACATTGGCGTACCGAAGGTGTTTTTTCGCCAGCTTTTAGCAAGCCACTTCGTATTTGATCACTGATATGATCAGCAACTTGTTGATAACGTGTAGTCATTAGAATGCCTTAGATATTTCTCAAAGCACACCCCCCCACTTTTACATGATACATTTATAACACCATGTAAAAGTGGGGGGGGGTGTGCTTCAAAATCTTTAAAAAGATACAGTTTTCTTTAGTGGAAGCAATACAGTTTATAAATTTACAAATTGTATTGCTTCAATTTTAATAATTTGAATCTGTATATTACTATGGCATGAAGTTATAGTTGTTGGCAAGTATTAAAAAGGAAGGCGCTGTGACAGGTTTAGAACAACAGAATATAAATAAAGGCATGTTACTGGGCTTGGTTGGAGTTTTAGTATTCTCTTTTACGTTACCTATTACACGTTTGATTGTTCCGTTTATGGATCCAATATTTCTAGGGTTGGGTCGCTCTGTTATTGCAGGAACGGTGGCAGCAATTATTTTATTTGTCCTAAAGCAGCCATTACCCACAAAAAGACAGGCTGGATTATTGTTGTTAACCGCATGTGGTGTTGTTTGGGGGTTTCCTATTTTATCAGCATTAGGTATGCAAACAGTCCCAGCATCACACGGTAGTGTTGTGAGTGGTCTATTGCCCTTATTTACAGCAGTCTTTGCAACAATGATTACTAAAGAACTCCCCAGTATTGGATTTTGGATTGCTGTTTTTGTTGGTGCGTTATTGGTTATCAGTTTTTCTTTTTTAAAAGGTGGTGCTGAGGTCAACACGGGGCATTTATATCTTATAAGTTCTAGTATTATCGGCGGTATGGGTTATGCTTTTGGCGGCAAAGTTTCTAAAGAAATGGGGGGTTGGCAAGTTATTTGCTGGGCATTAGTTTTATCCTTTCCGATTACATTTACAGGTGCTTGGGTACTGAGACCCGATGATTTCTTTAGTTTTCCAAGTTATGTTTATCCTAGCTTCTTATACTTGGCATTAGCCAGCCAGTTATTTGGTTTCTTCTTTTGGAATAGAGGATTAGTCTTAGGTGGCATTGCCCGAGTCAGTCAAATTCAACTGCTTCAACCGTTTTTAAGTATAATCGCAGCGATTATAATTTTAGGTGAAAGTGTTGATGCAATGACTTATATATTCGCCTTAGCCGTTGTTTTAACCATTGCGGTGAGCCGTAAAATGGCAGTAAGAAGTTAGAGGTTTTATGAATGAGCATTAAAGACTTTAGTTTGGCGATATTAATCACTGCTATTTGGGGTGTGAATTTCTCCGTTATTAAAATAGGCCTAAGCTCGTTAGATCCATTCACATTAGCGGGGT
>CAYOHT010000098.1:0-7583 GCA_964403815.1 uncultured Cocleimonas sp. | reverse complement strand
AACCGGCGACGGGTTAAACCGTCCCAGGGTTCGAATCCCTGCCTCTCCGCCATAATACAAAAGCCCGTTAGCGTTTTCCGTTAACGGGCTTTTTTATTATGGCTGCGATGCAGGGATAAGTTCTCACTCGTTCGACAATATTGCGCTCAAGCAATATTGGACGGAGGAGGCACGACGACGGTCCTGAGGTACGAAGGATTCTTTAATCGCCACAGCGATTAAAGAACAATCCCTTCCTTGGATATACGGCACTACTTCAATTAACCTGATAAAATACTTATAAAGTTTCACTTAGAACTTGAATTCAGTCTGTTTAACTTTCTCTAAATAATTAAATTACATTAATTATCCTCGTCCACTTGAATTCTCCATATTAAAATCTATAGTTTAAGCGTGACTTTAAGGTTAATTTATTCAAAGTCTAAATAAAAAATAACAAAGGAGATTAAAGAATGGTTGATGTACAAGCACGAAACTTCACACTCACCGACGCGATTGAGACTCACACCCGAAATAAACTTCAGCATATGCAGCATAATTATGGTGATAGAATTCTAAAAATTACTGTGCACATGTCGGATGATAATGGACCTAAAGGCGGCATTGATAAACATTGCCATATTCATGTTGATATGAAAAAACTCCCCACTGTTGTAATTGAAGATTCAGAAGATAACTTGTACACCGCCATTGATAATGCTTGTCACCGCGCCGAACGTGCCGTGCGAAAAACCATTGAGAAGGTGCAAACTAAAGCACGCCAAGTTGATAAATCAGCAATTAACGAGATGTAACTTACATAACAACTGTATAACAACCAAATAAAAACTATGCTGAATAAGATTCAAACGTTTTTTGAAAGAAACCTCCTGTCAAAGTCACCCGCATCAATGGATGACTCTGATGGGAAAACATCCCAAATAGCGCTCGCAGCTATAATGATTGAGGTGGCTGAAGCTGATTTTGAGGATGCCCCCGAAGAGCAACAAGTCATCTTAAATATTGTGAAAACCTCCTTTAATTTACCTACCGGTAAAGCGGAGGAAATCATTGTATTAGCCAAGGAGGAACATGACAAGTCTACTGACTATTTTCAGTTTACTCGTTTAATTAACGACTCCTACTCTGCACAACAAAAAATTGATCTCATCGAAAACCTTTGGAAAATTGCCTTTGCCGATCAAATCCTCGACAAGTATGAGGAGCATGTTATTCGCCGAATAAGTGATTTAATTTATGTCTCTCACAGCGATTTCATGGCTACAAAGCTACGTGTGAAGTCACAGTTGTAACAAAAAAAGTTAAACGTAAAAGTGAAAAGTAGAGTAAAAACATAAAGTAAACTTATCTCCTCCCTAGGAATTTTCTGAGAGTATGATATTCTTTAATGGCATTTTTGTAGGGGTTACATCGTTTTTTTAAAATCATCCCTAAAGAAGTTCGGCAGTTTAACGTAGCCTTCCGTTTTTTCTTGCATCAGTCTGCGTTATTAAATTTTTAAAAAAGAGGTTCCCAGAAATGGCAACAGGTACAGTAAAGTGGTTCAACAGTAGTAAAGGTTTTGGTTTTATTGCTCCCGATGATGGCAGTGACGATGTATTCGTTCACTTTAATTCTATTCAGATGGATGGTTATAAATCTTTAGAAGAAGGCCAGAAAGTAAATTTTGAAACAGAAGATGGCGCCAAAGGCCCCGCTGCTGTTAATGTGACTGCTGGGGAGTGATCCTTTAGCATGTTATATAAAAAAGCCTCGCTGATGCGGGGCTTTTTTGTGTTTGTGTTTTACTTATTATAAGTGGAAGTACACCCCCCCACTTTTACATGATGCTTATTTACATGCATTACATATCAACCACGTATTGAATTGAAAATACTTCCCATTTAGGCTGGGAATAATCTTGAATACGTCATTCTGGCGTAATTATTTCCAAGTATCGCGCAAACTAATGGTTCTGTTAAAAACCAACTTCTGATTCTCAATCCCCTTCTCAGGGTCATTCACCGTATCCGTATCTAAAAAGTAATAACCTTCACGCTCAAATTGATATGGCACATCAGAGACAGGGTCTTGCAAGCTCATCTCCGCTTTACACCCTGTTAGCACTTCCAAACTACCTGGGTTGATAGATTGCATAAAGTCTTTGCCACCTGCATCGGGCGCGACATCATTAAACAAACGATCATAAACACGCAGTTCGCAATCTACATTATGTTCGGCAGATACCCACTGGATTACGCCTTTGGCTTTGATGCCGTCTTCTGGGTTTTTGCCAACTGTATTTTCGATAATACGCGCGATAACTTCGATGATTTCACCGTTTTCATCTTTTACACATTCATCCGCTTCGATGATGTAAGCGTTACGTAAACGAACACGTTTACCTTTTACCAGACGTTTGTATTTTTTGTTGGCTTCTTCTCTAAAGTCATCTTTATCGATATAGATCTCACGGGTGAAAATTAGTGTACGCGTACCCATTTTTTCATTTTGCGGGTGCACTGGCGCAGTCATGTATTCGGTTTCATCCACAGGATAGTTTATGAGAGTAACCTTAAGTGGATGCAATACACACATGGTGCGTGGTGATTTCTCATTCAAATCTTCGCGCACGGCAAACTCAAGTTGGCTAACATCGACCACACCATCCACCTTGGTCACGCCTGTGCTATCGATAAAATCACGAATAGATTTTGGCGTGTAACCACGACGGCGCATACCTGAAATCGTCGGCATGCGTGGATCATCCCAACCCGCAACCGCGTTTTCATCCACCAACTGTTTTAACTTGCGTTTACTGGTGATGGTGTAATTGACATTTAAACGTGAAAATTCGTATTGGCGCGGTGTGGCAGGCACAGGTAAGTTCTCAATGAACCATTCATACAGTGGTCTATGCTCAACAAACTCCAACGTACAAACTGAGTGCGTGATGCCTTCAATCGCATCGCTCTGTCCGTGTGCGTAGTCATAGGATGGATAAATACACCATTTATCACCCGTCTGGTGGTGCGTTGCTTTTTTGATGCGGTAAATAATCGGATCACGCATTTGCATATTCGGATGCGCCATATCAATTTTTACACGTAAGGCACAAGCGCCCTCTTCGTATTCACCTGAACGCATTTTCTCAAATTCTTCAAGGTTCTCTTCAATACTGCGATTTCGAAAAGGGCTATCTTTACCTGTTTCTTTTAATGAGCCACGGTACTCGCGCGTTTCTTCTTGGCTAAGATGACAGACGTAAGCTTTATCCGCTTTTATAAGTTCAACTGCCCATGCGTAAAGCTGATCAAAATAATCTGAGGTGTAATGAATATCCCCTTCCCATTTAAAGCCTAGCCACTCGACATCTTCTTTTATAGATTCAACGTACTCGACATCTTCTTTTTCGGGGTTGGTATCATCAAAGCGTAGATTACACGCTCCTCCATATTTTTCAGCTAAACCAAAATTAAGGCAAATCGATTTAGCATGACCAATGTGTAAGTAGCCATTCGGCTCAGGTGGGAAACGCGTAAAGACCTGTTTCGTCTTGCCAGAAGCTAAGTCTGCTTCTATTATTTTTTCTATAAAATTAAGTGGCTTTTCTGTATCAGTCATCATTATATTTGTTTTAAGTCATTATTTAAAAAGTAGTATCCATTAGACAAGTACCGCTTAGGTTTGTCTAGTTGATTTATTCGCCGAACTAAGTTGCTCTTCCAAAGACTCAAGCCGTTCCAAAATCGCTTTAGTATCTTCATGGATATGTTTTAGCTCTGCTTCTTCACCAATACCGTGTTCTAAATTATATGCATCATGCTCACTTTGCATTCGCTCAATTACAATACCAATCATCATATTCAAAAATACAAATGCATTAAGGAAGATAAAGGTTAAATAATAAATCCACGAAATAGGATAAACCGTCATCGTTTCGTACATGATATCCGTCCAATCCTCGAAGGTGACAATACGGAACAGGGTCAACATGGAGAGTAAAATATCCCCCCATAAATCAGGATTGATTTGATCGAACAACAAACTGCCCACTGCCGCGTAAATATAGAAAATAATAAACATGAGCAATAATACATAGCCCATCGGGGGTAACGCTTTTATCAATGCTGATATTAAAATACGCAACTCCGGCACGATAGATATTAACCGTAACACACGGAAAATACGCACCAATCGCGCAAGTAGAACCGCTTCTGAGTCATCAATAGGAATTAAACTTATGGCAACGATGAGGGTATCAAAAACATTCCACCCTTTTTTGAAAAATGCTAACGAATGCCCTTCTGCGATAAAACGTACAATAATTTCAAATAAAAACAAATACGTTATGGCAACATCAATTATCGTTAAAATCTGTAAGTAAACAGGGTCAATATCGTAAGTTCGTACACCTATCGTCAAGGCTGAAAGAATAATCACCGAAACAATAAGGAACTGGAAAAATCGATTACTGTTCAATCCATTTAATGATTTTATAACGCGACTAAACTGCATAGTAATATTCTTGGCTTTAAAAAGTGAGGGATTATATGCTAACTAGATAAAAAAAAGCAGTCTGTTGGACGCCTAAATAGAGTAGAAAAAGCACGCCCCCTAGTTTTTAGTGGCTTACCGTTTGTCGTTTAAACGGATAACTCTACTATTAGTAGTGAAGCCGTACATGGTGTTTGTGGACTATTAAACATCATGTAAAACTAGGGGGGTGTGCTTTTAATAAAATTATGAAGCATTCTTTGAAAGAACCCTCTTAAATTTCTATATCATGCTAGAATCCCCTCCTTTAAAATCAACCATCCCCCACTGATTATGGCGAATTCTAAAACACCCCTCACTTACCGCGACTCTGGCGTTGATATTGATGCTGGCAATGCACTGATCGACCGTATTAAGCCCCACACAAAACGCACCACACGCCCCGAAGTTATGGGCGGCCTAGGTGGCTTTGGCGGTTTGATGTCGATTCCTGAAGGTTATAAACAACCTATTTTGGTTTCTGGCACGGACGGCGTTGGTACAAAATTAAAGCTAGCAATTGATGCAGGAATCTACAACACGATTGGTATTGATTTGGTTGCCATGTGCGTGAACGATATTATTGTTACAGGCGCTGAGCCATTATTTTTCCTTGATTATTACGCGACGGCAAAATTGGATAATGATATTGCAGAAGATGTTATCAAAGGCATCGCAGACGGCTGTGTTGAATCGGGTTGTGCGTTGATTGGTGGCGAGACTGCTGAAATGCCTGGCATGTATGCCCAAGGTGATTTTGACCTCGCAGGCTTTAGTGTTGGCGTGGTTGAAAAGTCTGAGATTCTTGACCCTGCAAATGTAAAAGCTGGACAAGTGCTACTTGGATTAGCCTCAAGCGGACCGCATTCAAATGGCTACTCACTCGTGCGTAAAGTTATTGAAGTTAGCGGCGCATCACTGAACGATAGTTTTAACAACAACGGTGATGACACAACATTAGGTAAAGCCCTACTCGCACCCACTACACTTTATGTAAAACCTATTTTAGATGCATTGAAAAGCCACACGATTCACGCCATCGCGCACATCACAGGTGGCGGCCTTACTGAAAACCTACCACGCGTTATGCCCGAAAATAGCAAAGGTGTGATCGACCTTAAAAGCTGGGATCGACCAGCAACATTTGCATGGTTACAAGAGCAAGGCAATATTGAAGAAAGCGAAATGCTGCGAACCTTTAACTGTGGCATCGGCATGGTTGTGGTGATAGATAAAGCAGACGTTGATGCAGTATCTGCCCACTTCAAACAAACAGGTATTAATAACTGGGTGATTGGCAAGATAGAAAGCTCAACGGAGACCGAGCCACACATCGAATATGTTTAAGCTGGTTATTCTTCTCTCTGGTGAAGGCACAAACTTACAAGCCATTATTGATCAGATTAGTGCAGGCGATATCAAGGCAGAAATCGTCGCTGTCATCAGTAATCGCGCCAATGCCATGGGTTTGCAACGTGCCGAGAAAGCAGGCATCCCTAATGTCGTTTTAGAACATACACACTTTGCAGATCGCGCCGCGTTTGATCAATCGTTAGCGCAAATCATTGATAGTTATGAGCCTGATCTCATCGTGTTAGCAGGTTTCATGCGGATTCTTAGTGATGGTTTTGTTAAGCAGTTTGCAGGCAAACTCATCAATATCCACCCTTCCCTATTGCCTAAATACAAAGGCTTACACACGCATAAACGCGCCTTAGAAAATGGCGATAGTAAACACGGCGCAACCGTGCATTTTGTTATTCCTGAGCTGGATGCTGGCGCGACTATCTTACAAGGGGTTGTCCCTGTAAAACCAGAAGACACAGAAGTAAGCCTTGCTAACCGCGTGCATCAAGTTGAACATATTATTTACCCCAAAGCGATTAAATGGATTGTTGAACAGGGTGTAAACGACCTTGCCACCTATTATCACGCATAGAAAGCACACCCCCCCACTTTTAGGGCATGTTATGCACATGCCACTAACTCAAATAATAATCAAATATAACAACTAGATTAGACTTAACCCTTAGTTATGTTGTCAGTTTTTACGCGATAGTATTTTCTCAACCGCAATTAAATCCGCTTCCGTATCCACACCGTGCCCCGGGACTTCTTTTGCTACAGCGACATGGATACGTGCGCCGTGCCACATGGCGCGTAGCTGTTCTAGCTTTTCTAATTGTTCGATTTGGCAAGGTTCCATTTTCGCAAAACTTTTAAGATAGCCTGCTCTGTAGGCGTAGATGCCGATGTGTCTTAATGCAAAGTCATTAACCTGCACACCTTCATCACGCTGAAAAGGAATGGAGGCACGGCTAAAATACAATGCCATTCCATTTTTATCACTCACAACTTTTACCACATTGGGGTCGGAATATTCCGCTTCTTTGGTTAATGGCGTTGCCAATGTGGCGATGGATGCATCAGGGTTATTTGCGAGGTTTGTCGCCACTTGTTTGAGAATAGCAATCGGCGTTAGCGGTTCATCGCCTTGTAGATTCACCACGATGGTATCGTCACCCCAACCATTCAACGCGACAACCTCAGCAAGCCGATCACTGCCTGTTTCGTGTTTAGCGGATGTCATGCAAACCGTTGCACCAAAGGCTTCGCAGGTTTCTTGAATACGCGCATCATCCGTAGCGATTATAATGTCTTCAAAACCGACATCATCGGCGGCCTCTTGTGCACGCTCAAAAACGTGTTGAATCATCGGCTTGCCTGCCAACAACCGCAGGGGTTTTCCAGGTAATCGCGTGGATGCGTAACGTGACGGAATCACTAAGACTATTTTTGACATAGGCGCTTACCGCTCCATTTCTTCAGCACTAAGCTCACGCGCGTCTTCTTCCAGCATCACAGGGATGCCATCTTTTACAGGGTACGCCAACCCCGCCGAACGAGAAATTAATTCTTTGTTTTTTTTATTGTAAATAAGCGGCCCTTTAGTGACAGGGCAAACGAGAATATCGAGTAGTTTTTTATCCATGTGTTAGCCTATTAAACTTGTTAAATAAACCCAAGAGTATAAGTATAAAGCACACCCCCCTACTTTTACATGATGT